>CALCGQ010000001.1 GCA_937901015.1 uncultured Bacteroidota bacterium
CCATAATTATAGCTATCCTGCAGATCAATTGTAATAACATTATCAGTAAAGTCAAATGAATTGGCAGGCAATGAAATACTATCAATGGTATAAGCACTGTCTAAATCTAGCCTTATTTGAGTTAGGTCATTTATTAATGAAGTAAAACCAACTTGTACACTTCCTGATATATAAGCACTGTCAAGTGCAATCTCTATGTCAATGTGGTAGAAGTTTATGTCAATGGTTGTATCATTTGAAAGATTAGATCCTGTTTCACTAACAATCATTTTGTAAGAATGCTCATCACATGAATGCGGATTGATACGCTGACTAACACCAGATAACCATAAAAACACAATACAAAGAATTGATATATATCTCATAAAATCTTATTTAACTAGAAGGCAACTCGAATGCCAATCCCATTATTTGAAATTCCAAAGTTAAGCTTAACTTTTGTGGTTTCAGGGATTATTAATCCCCTATTATAAATACTAACAGCTTCCTTAGCATTTTTACTGAATCCAATTGAGAATGGGATAGAAATAGCAATCAACCCAGCCCCTACACCGACAAGTACCCAATTTGGGTCTCCGCCTGCCAAAGCAGTGCCTAAAGGCCAACCAATAAGAAATCCACCTCCTATTGCAAATGCAGTAGCCGCTCCATTATTTGTGTTTGCAACTTTCATTTTTGCATATGCATCCGGATTGCTTTTTGTTATTTCCATTAACTGTCGGACTTTAAGCATTTTCCCATTTTGAATAAAAACTGTTCCCATTCTTTTCTCAACCATTATTGAGTCTGTTTGATTTTGAGAAAACGAAACCAAACAACTGATAATAAAGACTATAATTAAACTAATTCTTAGTTTTTCCATGTGATTAAACTTTGCTTTCATTAAAATTAATATGGGTTAATTGATAATTTAAATGTAAAGATATATTGAAAATAAATCTCTACCATAAAAAGTGATGTATTTTGAATGGATCTAATCAATGAGGTTAATTTATTCATATAAGAATAGAAATCAGGAGGTTCAAATTAACTATTTAGACTATATTTATGACCATTTTAAAATCGAAATATCATGAAGATATTCTCAGTAGATAAAATCCGAGAAGCTGACAAGTACACCATAGAGAATGAACCTATACTATCGATCGACTTAATGGAAAGAGCATCGACTCAGCTTAGTATTTGGATCCGGGATCATGTAAAAACTGAAAAACACATACATATATTTGTTGGTTTAGGCAATAACGGTGGCGATGGATTAGCTCTTGCCAGAATGCTTTTTGCAGATGGTTTAAAGTTACTGTTAATATTATAAGATATTCAGAAAATTGTTCTGATGATTTCCATACCAATTACCAACGTTTAAAAACTCTTAAGGAAATTAAAGTCAAAGACATTACAAAGGATAGCGGTCTTGAAGATATCTCTTTTGATGATGTAATAGTAGATGCCATTTTTGGATCAGGGCTTGCGAGACCTGTTAAAGGCTTTATTGGAGATATTATTAGAAAAATTAATGATAATGATGCCATCACAATATCAGTTGATATTCCAACAGGGCTTTTTGCAGACTCATCTTCACTATCTAATAAAGGAGAAATTATTAGAGCTGATTATACTCTTTCATTTCAATTTCCTAAACTGGCATTTTTGGTGCCTGAAAATGAAATATATGTTGGTAACTGGCAGATTCTCGACATAGGGCTTAGCCAGGATTTTATTAGTACTGAAAAGACAAAGTATAACTATCTAACACATATTGATGTAGCTCCAACAATAAAAGGAAGGTCAAAATACTCACATAAAGGAACCTATGGACATGCATTATTAATAGCAGGTAGTTATGGAAAAATGGGCGCAGCAGTTCTTGCTTCTAAAGCATGTTTAAGATCAGGTACTGGACTACTAACAACACATATACCAAAATCCGGAATAGACATTGTTCAAACTAGCACGCCTGAAACCATGTTAAGTATTGATAGGTATGAAAACTACTTCTCTGAAGTTCCTGACTTAACAATGTATAATTCAATTGGAATTGGCCCTGGTTTAGGAAAAGAACATCAATCGCAAATGGCAATGAAATTACTAATCCAAAATAGCAATTGCCCCATTGTATTTGATGCAGACGCTATTAATATACTAGCAGAAAATCCTACATGGCTTGCATTCCTCCCAAATGGAAGTATTCTTACTCCACACCCAAAGGAGTTTCAAAGATTAGCCGGAGGTTGGAGCGATGATTTTGAGAAATTAGAAAAACAAAAAAACCTTGCCCAAAAGCATGGAATTTATATAATATTAAAGGGTGCAAATACAAGTGTGTGCTTTCCAGATGGACAGATATTCTTTAACTCCACTGGAAATCCAGGCATGGCAACAGCAGGAAGTGGAGATGTTCTGACTGGGGTAATAACAGGTCTGCTTGCAACCGGCTACTCTTCTGGAATTGCATCAATACTTGGTGTTTATATACATGGCCTGGCTGGTGATATTGCTGCCAATGAACTTGGATTGGAAGCACTAACAGCAAGTGATATTATAAAAAACTTAGGTAAAGCATTTAATGAACTTTATTGATGGATAAAAAAAGAGCCACTTTGAACATTCAAAGTGGCTCTTTTAAAATAGTTATTACTACCTATATTTCTTCCGTTTCAACAATCTTTGCCAACAAATCATCGTAAGCGATCATTAGGTATTTTCCTCCTTCGAAGTCAAATTCAGTTCCTCCAAACTTCTTATAAACTACCATATCGCCAACAACAATACCAGCATTTTCGATATTACCTATGGCAATCACCTTTGCAAATTGTGGCTTTTCTTTAGCTGAGTCCGGGATAATAATACCTGTAGCTGTTTTTTGCTCTGCTTTATCATCTGAAATGTCTAGTAGTACATTTTCGTTTAATGGTTGTAATTCTTTCATTTTTATTATGTTATGTTATTATTTTTTATCTATTTGGTTTTTTATTTATGATGTGCAAACTTACTGAATATTCAACAATGAATCTATCTTAGATTTATCAAAACCAACAATCATCTTACCGTTAATTTCTGTTTGAGGAACACCTTGTTGTCCACTCTTTCGTTGCATTTCCTGTGCTGATTTTTGATCCTTTGAAACATCAATCTCAGAATACATAATTCCATTCTTTTTAAGATGAGTTTTCAAGGTAGTACACCAGCTGCATGTAGGAGTTGAATAAACAGTTACTCTGGGTTGTCTTATTCCGGTTTTATTACTGCTGGCAGAAAACATTACATTCTCAAATAATGAAGCATAGTATCCGTCATCATTACATCCTTTAATAGTCTTTTCAAACTTATCACCATGAAAAACAAGTAGAGTTGGCACAGTACTTACTCCATAATTAAGATGTATATCTTTAACTAAAGCAACATTTGCAGCTACAATGTTAGTAGTTATTCCAGTTGATAATGCTTCTTCAATATTCTTAAAGCTACAATCACTTGCATCAGATCCCTTTTTGTAAAGGAGCACATAGTTCCTTGAATCAGGAATCAGAAGCTCCAACATTTCACTGTGTGAATTGATTTCTTTCAATGACATAATATTAATTTCCTAAATACTTATCAAAGTATATGCCAATGAAAAAATGAATAATGATCAACAGAAAAACTGACAAAATTGCACTTTAGTAAATATAAGGGATGAGTTTCCAGCTAGTTAACCTATACGAGTCGTATTCAGGAAAGTGGGAGACTAATTGTTTTTCCTCATACTGAATCTTTATAAGAAGAGTTGCTATTAGAACTAATAGTGTAACCAGTCTTAGTAAAGTATAATACTCTATAACCAGAGGAAGTATAGCAATAATTTGTGCTATGTACATGGGATGCCGGATAATCTTATACGGACCTGATGTTACCAGCTCACTATTCTTTTTAACAGTGGGAGTGATATTCACATTCCGAATCCTGATAACATAAATTGCATGAATTGCCAAAAAAACACCTGCACTTTCAACCAACATACCTGAAATGCTGCTACTCAATACGGGAGCTGTTAAAGCTATATAGAATAAACATCCAAATTGGAAGGCAACAAGAACATATGGGTAATAGCTACTATTTTCCATGCTAAGAGTTAAAATGTTGACTTTGGATAGGTTTCTAGTTGCAAGTAGAGAGAAAGTATAATATCCAAAGCCAACACGCAAATTTACAAAACTCTTAATATTAAGTCAATTTGTATTGAAGATAGTCACTATTACACTCCTGCCAACTTACAAATTATTAGCTACTAGTTAATTACTTGGCGTAGTTTCCAAACTACGCCAAGCATTTGTTAAACTACATCTAGTATTTTACAATCAACAACTAAAGTCTTAGTTGATAATAAGAAAAAAATTATTGAAGAGCGAACTTAATAGGTAGATTATATTGTACACGTACAGCTTCACCTTTTTGTGTTCCTGGTATCCAATTTGGCATTGCTCTGATTACTCGTATTGATTCCTCATCACAACCTGAACCTATGCCTCTAAGCAGTTTAACATCATTTACACTGCCATCTTTCTCCACAACAAAGCTTACAAAAACTCGTCCTTGAACTTTATTAATCTTAGCTTCTTGAGGATACTTAATGTTTTCTCCCAGATATTTCATCATTGCATCTTGACCACCCGGAAAGGTTGGCATTACTTCTACAACTTGAAAAATATCTTCGTCTTTCTCATCTAGTTTAAAGTTGATTGGCAAATTGTAACTAACTTTTACAGCCTCTCCTCTTTGTTTACCAGGTATCCAGTTTGGCATTGAAGAAACAACTCTAAGAGCTTCCTCATCGCACCCACTTCCAATACCTCTTTTTATATTGGCATCGGTAACACTTCCATCTGTATCAACAATGAAGTTTACAATCACTTTTCCCTGAACATCATTTTCTTTGGCTTCTTTAGGATAATTAACGCTACTGGATAAATAAGTTATCATCGCATCCATTCCGCCAACATATTCTGGCATTTCTTCAACTACTGTAAAAACATCAGGATCGCTTTCCTGGGCTGATAAAGTTACATTATCATTACTATTCAAGTCTACTCCATCATTCGAAACTGGACCTGAGCAGGCAAACACAACAATGCTGATAGCCATTGCTACTCCAAATAGTTTAAGTGAAAATAATTGTGGGTTTTTTGTTTTTTTTATCATAAATAACCTCCTTTTTAAAAGTGAATAACTAAAATTATGTGTTAATATATTTGTTTTAATAATACTCGAATTATCGATTAATAAACGACTGTATTCTAGCGAGTCAGAATATGAACCTACAACATCATTATCGGCAATAAATTCATGATTCTCCTTAATCTTTCTCTTTAGTAAATAAGCTAATGGATTAAACCACTGAACTATGACAAATATTTCTGCAATAATTAAATCTAAGGTATGCTTCTGGTTAATATGAACTTTTTCATGTGCAATTACCTTCTCCCTTTCTTTATCATTAAGACCTCCACTATCCATAAAGATATAATTGAAGAAAGAGAAAACAGTAGATTCGGGAATATTGATTATACGAGAATCAGATTTTGTCTCATAATCAAACTTACTGAACAATCTTGATATCTGAAATAGCCTGAGCAAGAACAAACATGATGATATAACTACCCCTACAATATATATAATAAGTATTATCTCAGTTGTTGAGATAAAAGAAAACACTGTGGAGTCCACTCCTACTACTCCCGGATAAATGGTAACTTCCTGTAAAGTATATCGTACTAAACTATGAACGGGAGATACAATAATAGGCAAATCAGTTCCTGTTATGAACAATTGATTTAAATCGATGTTCATTAGAGGAAGCCAAGTGGAAATAAAAATTGCAAAAAGAAAATAATACCTAACAAATTGAAAATATGCTTCACGTCTAAAAAGCAACTCATAAAAAACATAAAACACAGTCAAACTGATTGTTGATTGTAATAAATATGTAAGAAGTGCATTCATTATTTCTCTTTATTCTTCCTTTTAATTTCTTGGTCAATATATTTCCTTAAATCTTCCAGCTCTTGCAAACTTAAGTCTTCTTCATTGGCAAAAAATGAGGTGAGAGCTTTATAGGAATTGCCAAAATAGTTTTCTACAAATCCTTTAAAAAAACTTCTACGATAGCTCCTCTTTGATATTAAAGGATAATACTCATGAGATTTACCGTGTGAAGTATATCCCACAAAGCCTTTTTTCTCTAGAATTCTAATTATTGTTGAAATAGTATTGTAAGCAGGTTTGGGATCTGGAAAAATATCAAGAATATCCCTTACATAGGCTTGTCTCAGATCCCATAATATCTGCATAATTTGCTCTTCGGCTTTAGTAAGTATCTTCATAGTTTAGATGCTTTATTTATATAACTAAGTTTTTAGTTATATATTGCAAATAAACACAATTTTTTCCAATAAATACCATTTCAAACTAATTATTTAGTTAAAGCGCAAAATATCGCAAATATTATACAAAATGTATCATTTTTCTTACAGATCAAAAGCTACTAAACACCTGCTTTCGTGATCATTACCTTGTAATAATAATATGTAATTTAGACCCATTTAAAATCACAATTAATTAAATATAAAACGTTTGCGTAATACATAAATAACTAATTTTGCAGAGTCAATTTTTAACAAAAAACTTTTTTAAACATACGACTATGGATCTGAATAAAATAATGAATGATCTTGAAAAGAAACACCCTGGTGAAGTTGAATATCACCAAGCTGTTCGTGAAGTACTTGAGTCAATTGAAGACGCAGTTAACGATAATCCACAATTCGAAACTGCTGGAATAATCGAAAGATTAATTGAGCCTGATAGAGTACTTACCTTTAAAGTACAATGGGTTGACGACAATGGCAAAGTTCATGTTAACCTTGGATATAGAGTACAGTTTAACAATTCCATTGGACCTTATAAAGGTGGATTAAGATTTCACCCAAGTGTTAACCTTAGTATCTTAAAATTCCTTGGATTTGAACAAATTTTCAAAAACGCACTAACTACTCTTCCCATGGGAGGTGGTAAAGGTGGTTCAGACTTTAACCCAAAAGGTAAATCCGATTCAGAGATAATGAGATTTTGTCAAGGCTTTATGCTTGAATTATGGAGACTTATTGGTCCAGACACTGATGTTCCTGCTGGTGATATAGGTGTAGGTGGTAAAGAAATTGGTTACATGTATGGCATGTATAAAAAACTTGCTAGAGAAAATACAGGAGTATTAACTGGTAAAGGTCTTAACTGGGGTGGAAGTCTAATTCGCCCTGAGGCAACTGGTTTCGGTACTGTTTATTTCGCTAAAGAAATGCTTGCTACTAAAGGTGAAACTTTTGAAGGTAAAACAGTTTCTGTTTCCGGATTTGGTAACGTTGCTTGGGGTGCCGCTTTAAAAGTTGAAGAATTTGGCGGTAAAGTTGTTACTCTTTCAGGTCCTGATGGATATATTCATGATCCAGAAGGCATTACAGGTGAAAAAATTGAGTATATGCTTGAGCTAAGAGCTTCTAATCAAGATATTGTTGCTCCTTATGCTGAAGAATTCCCTGAAGCTTCATTCCATGCTGGCAAACGTCCATGGGAAGTTAAAGTTGATGTTGCATTACCATGTGCCACTCAAAATGAACTACATGAAGAAGATGCTTTAAAACTTGTTGAAAACGGTTGTATGTGTGTAGCTGAAGGCGCAAATATGCCTTCTACACCTGAAGCAGTGGATGTATTCCAAAAGAATCGTGTATTATTCGGACCTGGTAAAGCAGTTAATGCTGGTGGTGTTGCTACTTCAGGTTTAGAAATGACACAAAATGCAATGCATCTTGCTTGGACTCGTGAAGAGGTTGATGCAAAACTTCATCATATCATGACAAGTATTCATAATGCATGTGTTGCCAACGGAGCAAGAGAAGATGGAACTATTGATTATGTAAAAGGTGCTAACGTTGCCGGTTTCCTTAAAGTTGCTAACTCAATGTTAGACTTAGGAATTGCTTAATTAATTCATAAAAAACGTAAGCCTCTTTCATTAAGTTGAAAGGGGCTTTTTTTTTAACCTCAATACAAATGAAAATATTTGTTTTGAATTATTCTAAAGTAACATCTTGTTAGCGAATTAATAATGATAAACTTGTATGGCTGACTATTTTAACTATTTTTGTCCGCTTACTGAAAAATTAATGTTTAACCAAAATCTATAATTATGTTTAAAGGTCACCCTAAGGGACTTATTCCAGCATCACTCGCCAACATGGGAGAGCGTTTTGGATTTTATACTATGATGGCAATACTTGTGCTATTTCTACAGGCTAAATTTGGTCTTAGTGGTACAAATGCTGGTTATATCTATGCTGCATTTTACTTCTCAATTTATATTCTTGCATTAGTTGGAGGTATTATTGCAGATAGAATTAAAAATTATAAGGGAACTATCCTTGTTGGGTTAATTTTAATGGCGGTGGGTTATGCTATCATGGCAATCCCTACTCCAACACCTGTATCTAGTGTTCCATTTTTCTTAACAGTATCAATTGTTGGTCTGTTTGTTATTGCATTTGGTAATGGTTTGTTCAAAGGAAACCTTCAAGCATTAGTTGGACAGATGTATGACAATGAAAAATACGGAGCGAAAAGAGATTCTGGATTTTCATTGTTTTATGCTTTCATTAATGTAGGTGCAATTTTTGCACCATTCACAGCTGTGGGTATAAGAGAATGGTGGCTTAAATCAAATGGTTACATTTATGATGCAAACCTTCCTGAACAATGCCATACTTTCTTAGGTGGTAATATGACAGCTGATAATGCATCTAAATTTCAAGAATATGCAGCGGCAGCATCAGATGTGCCAGTTTCAGATCTAACTGCATTTTCAAATGACTACCTAAACGTATTTAACACTGGTTTCCATTACGCATTTGGAATCGCTATAATAGCTATGGCAATATCTACAGTTATTTATTTGGTAAATAAAAAGAATTTCCCAGATCCTAAAGGTACTAAGAATGCCGCTGGAGAAATTACTGAAGAAATTAAAATGGAAGCTAAAGAAGTTGCACAGCGCATGTATGCTTTACTTGCAGTGTTTGCTGTTGTTATTTTCTTCTGGTTCTCATTCCATCAAAATGGACTAACACTTACATTCTTTGCAAAAGATTACACATTACTCCAATTTGGATCGTGGAAGTTCTCAGCTGAGATATTCCAATCAATGAATCCATTCTTTGTGGTTTTCCTTACACCAATTATTGTTGCTCTTTTTGGATGGTTAAATGCCAGAGGTATCGAACCATCAACTCCTAAGAAAATTGCTATAGGTATGGGAATTGCATGTTCAGCTTTCGTGGTAATGATGCTAGGTTCATTTGGTCTACCTCTATTATCAGAGATCAGTTCTAGTATGGGTGGAACACCATTAGTTGATTCTGAAAAAGTAACTCCATTCCTATTATTGGGAACTTATTTTATACTTACTGTTGCTGAATTATTTATTAGTCCAATGGGTATTTCATTCGTATCCAAAGTAAGCCCTCCTCAGTATCAAGGTTTGATGCAAGGTGGTTGGCTTGGTGCAACAGCACTTGGAAATGGACTATTGTTCATTGGCGCTATACTTTATGAATCAATTCCAATTTGGATGACATGGGGTATTTTTGTTATAGCAACAGCTATTTCAATGTTTACCGTCCTATTTATGGTTAAATGGCTTGAAAGAGTTGCCAAATAAGATATTAAGCAATTGCTTGAAAAGGGATGATCCTCATGGATTCATCCCTTTTTTTATTTACTAATTTTGTTGATCAATAATAACACTAATGATGGAATCCAATTACTCATGGGGACATGAACGAAGATATAATGCTTATTCTCAGTATTTCAAACAAAAGTTTGGAGAAAGAGTCCAGAAAATAAGCGTTGATGCTGGTTTTACATGTCCGAATAGAGATGGTAATCTTGCAAAGGGTGGTTGCACATATTGCAATAATGATGCATTCAACCCATCCTACTGCAACCCCGAGAAGCCCATTGAACAACAGGTATTGGAAGGGATTGAGTTTCATAAAGTAAGATATCGTAGAGCGAGTAAATATCTTGTTTATTTTCAACCTTACTCTAATACCTATGCACCATTAGAAGAATTGAAAAAGCTATATGAAAGTGCACTTAAACAGGATGGAGTATTAGGATTAGTAATTGGTACCAGACCAGATTGTATCGACGATGAAAAACTCAGGTATCTTAAGGAGTTATCAGAAAAGTATTATATAATAATTGAATATGGTGTTGAAAGTATTCACAACCATATTCTTAAAAGAATTAATCGCGGTCATAATTGGGAACAATCTTTGGAAGCTATTAATAAAACTGCTGAACTTGGAATCAGTGTTGGAGCACATTTTATTTTTGGATTACCAGGTGAATCAAGAGAAATGATGATGGATTCGGTTGACATAATATCAAAACTACCACTAACAACCATTAAATTCCATCAACTCCAGATTGTTGAGGGAACAATTATGGCTAAGGATTATAAGATTAATCCTAATGATTACAATCTATTTTCATTTGATGATTATATCGACTTCATCGTTAGCTTTTCAGAAAATCTAAATCCTAATTTCATCATCGAACGATTCGCTGGTGAAGTACCTCCACGCTACCTTGCAGGTCCAGGTTGGGGATTAATCAGAAATGATCAAATCAACGTTGCCATCGAAAAAGAATTTGTACAAAGGGATACGTGGCAGGGTAAAAACTTCGGTTAAAATTCAAAAACTGTTATGACTATTAAGGATAGTATTATAGAAATGAGTTTTAGAGTAATAAAAATGTAAAAAAAAAGCGCCTTGACTAGAGGCGCTTCAGTAAATAGACAATTAATTAATTTAAAACTAACACTTTGAAATGACCAATTTCAAAGTATCTAAATCCATGGTGTTAATTAAAAACACTTTATTAGGTATGATCCTTTGAGATATGAATTTAATACCTCACAAATTCAACTATGTGTTTAATTTGGTTTCAGTGGCAAAAATATATAGGTGGAACAGACTACAAGAATAAATCCGTACTACTTTTAGGGAACACTTCACAATAGAGCGTGCATACTTAGTGCACAACAGCCATATATCGCTGTAATACCATTACTTAACCCCGTAATGAATTTAGGAAAGCAGAGATAGTTTGGGTATCATTTGTAAGGTTAAATCTTTTCCGAAGTCGAGTTCTTGCAACATTCAATGCTCGAATACTTTGACCGGTAATTGCCGATATATCTTTTGAACTCATATCAAGGTATAAAAATGCACACAACCTCTTTTCATTTGTGGTTAGTTCAGGATATAATTTGGAAAGCATTGAAAAGAAATCCTGATGTACATTCTCAAAACGAATTTCAAATTCCTTCCAAAGAAGGTCGTTTTGTTTAAATGAAAAACTTCTTAGTATATCAGATACCTCCTTTTGATTCTCCTTCTTCAACTTTAATTTAAGTGCATTAAGTTTTTGAACAATCTCTTTTTCAACTTCATTACGCTGAATTAAGGCCATTATCCTTAAAGTTAGTTCCCTATTTCTTGTTTCAAGCCTTTCGTTAAGTAGCTTGTTTTCAAGATTAACATTAGTATTACGTTGCCTAAGTTGGTAATAAAACAGAGTGAATATAATCAAACCAGCCACAATTATTAAAACAAGTATCAAAGTTCGATAAAAATAATGTTGGTTTTCGATCTCATCAAGTTTCTCTGCTGCTTCCAGTTCACTTGCAATCTTTACAGCATCAATTTGATTCTTATAATCAATTGTGAAAATAGTTTGTGATAAATAGGAATAGCTTGTATAGTATTTGTAGGCAAGCTTATAGTTTTCTTTTTCATTATAAATATTACTCAATAAGGAATAAATATTTATCATAGATTCTTTTAAGTCCTGATCCTCTGCATTTTTAAGAGTTACCAATAAAATAGACTCTGCGGCGGCGATTGAATCCAGTTCCAATAATATATTTGCATAAGAAATGCTTGACCAAATATAAACTCGATCAGATAATTCTTCCGAAATTTCTAAGGCTTGTTTTATCGTTACTATTGCTTCCTCATATTTCCCTGAAATGCGATAAACATCAGCAAGATTGAATAGAATCTCAGCAGTTACCAAACGTCTGTTGGTTTTCTTATTAAATAGAAGCGCACTATTAATATACTCTTCGGCTTTATCACGTAATAGAGTAATTGAATCGTCACTTAGCTCCTCTTCAGATGATCTGTTTGAATATATAAGTCCAATATTTGTAAGTGCTTTAACAATGGAAATATTATCATTCCTATATTTACTAAGTTCAAGATTTTGTGAATAATATGAGTAAGCCATATCATAATCTTGATAGCTAAAGTAAATATTACCTTGAATATTCATAACATCCTGAATATTAATGGTATCATTTAACTCATTAAATAATTTCAATGCTATTTCTAGATTTTCAAATGCATTATGAAAAGATGCCAGATGATAATAACTTTTACCTATTAACCTGTATACATGAGCGGTTGAACCTTGATCATCAAATTCAACAGCCAAAGCAAGGGCATCTTTAGCTGATTCTAATGCGTCCTTATGTTTTTCAGCTGTGCCCTGAAGTTCTGTTAACCTTATTAAACAATGAAGCTCAATTTCATCATTTCCTAAAGCCTCTGCCATACTAACTGCTTGCTTGCAATTCTCAATATCCTCATCAGTAACAACTTCGGGAATATCAATTCCCTGCTTCGATAACAACTCAATTTCATTCAGAAGGCTACCAGTTTCATTACCATACTCTTCTGTATCTGAAGTATCACAACTATGTAATATACCAATCAGTATAATTATGGTAAAAAACCTAATAAATCTCATATATAAAATCCAATATTCCGTGTTTCGAACAAAGCCTAAACAATAGTGACATCAGGATGTCAGAAAAAGGTGCTTGCCTCATAAATCTTTTTGAGAATAACTGAAATTGCCTAACTATATTGTATTAAAATGCTCAAGAACTTCAGCAAGTGCTATCTTAAACCATTCTGTGTATTCCTGTGAATTTGAAACCACATCTTTCTCTAGCCATTGCAAATCAACATACTTCCACGACTCTACCTCCTCAGGGTTTACAACTGGTTTAATATCTGAAGTCCCAATAAAAACATGATCATACTCAAACTCTGTCAAACCCTGTCCCACATCTGCTTTATATAAGAAGGAGAATGCTTCCTTAAATTCACAATCCATTCCCATCTCTTCTACTATTCTCCTATGAGCAGCATCAATGGTAGCTTCTCCTTCTCTAGGATGACTACATACAGTATTAGTCCATAACAAAGGAGAATGATATTTGTGACCTGCACGCTGTTGTAATAATAATTTACCTTCACTATTAAAGATAAAAACTGAAAACGCTCTATGTAAAGTGGGGTTCATATGAGCCTCCATCTTTTCCATGGTTCCAATGGGATTGTCATTTTTATCTACTAATATTACGTATTCCTCAGCCATAGCGCCAACTTCAATATTATTTTCTGCAAACCTAACAATTTTAAAACTATGTATTTCTAAACTTTTTTAAAAAAAATCATAAAAATACTTGACAAATATTTTTTTTGTATTATTTTTGACCGACCGTTCAGTCATAAATATATATCATGCCAAGAACAGAAGAACAATTTAAGGAACTACGAGATAAAAAGCGAATTCATATTATGAGTTGTGCCCTTGACTTATTTGCAGAAAAAGGATTTGATTCTACATCAATAAACATGATTGCAAAAAGAGCAAGTATCTCTAAAGGTCTTATATACAATTATTTTGAAAGTAAAGAAGACCTTATAAAGGTAATTGTTCATAATGGTCTTGAGAAGTTTTTCACAGAATTTGATCCAAATAAAGATGGTTTTCTCACAGATGAAGAGTTTATATATTTTATAGATAAAACATTTGATATTATCAAAAAAAACCTGCAGTTCTGGAAATTATATTTTATGGTAGTGTCACAACCCAAGGTAATGAAATTAGTTGAGAAAAAATTAATGGAAGTTGTGATACCGTTTCTGGAGACAATGACCAAATTCTATGAGAACAAAGGATATGACAATCCAATGGTACATGCTCGATTATTTGGTGCCATGCTAGATGGAGTAAGTTTAAATTTCATGATGGATCCGGATAACTTCCCTGTGGAAGAAACAAAGAAAATAATAATTGAAAAGTTTATCAAATAATAATAACTATGAAATCAATAGTAACTATAATACTTACAGCGGCCATTACAATTATGGCTACCATGCAGGTCAGCTCTCAAGAGATGACTGCAAAAGAAATTATTGACAAAGCCGATAAAAAGAATCGTGGTCTATCATCAAAAGGAACTATGTCGATGACAATAGTTCGTCCCAGTTGGGAACGCACAATCGTGATGAAAAACTGGTCGAAAGGTGATGAAAACTTTATGATCTACATCACAGAACCTGCAAAGGAAAAAGGTCAGGTTTTTTTAAAAGTGGGTAAAGAAATGTGGAATTACGTCCCGACCATTTCAAGGATGATTAAGATACCTCCATCGATGATGATGCAATCTTGGATGGGATCCGACTTCACAAACGACGATTTGGTAAAACAGTCATCAATAGTTGTTGACTATACTCACACACTACTCGGACAAGAGGTAGTAAATGGACAAAACTGCTATATTATTGAATTAATTCCTCTGCCCGAAGCTCCGGTGGTTTGGGGGAAAATCACTTCATGGGTAACAACCGAAGGTTTTAATGTGTGGAAAAATGAGTTCTTCGATGAAGATGGTTTTCTTCAAAATACTGAAAATGCTTATGACCTTAAAGAGATGGGAGACCGTATAATCCCAACAAGGATAGAAATGATCCCGGCTGAAGAAGATGGTAAGAAAACAGTATTGGAGATACTTGATTCTGAATACAATATCGATATAAAAGACAGTTTTTTCAGCAAACAAAATATGAAAAAGGTAAGATAACCAATCATGTTTAAGTATATTAAAATAGCATGGCGCAATCTTTGGCGCAACAAAAGAAGAACATTAATAACTTCAGCTTCAGTTTTCTTTGGAGTATTCTTTGCTGTTATGATGACCTCCATGCAAAAGGGATCTTTCGAAAACATGATTAGTAATATGGCTAAATTTTATTCGGGCTATGTACAAATTCAGGAAAGAAATTTCAAAGAAACACCAAGCGTAAACAATAGCTTTACTCTTTCAGATGAATTATTGGAAGCAATACGTAATAATAAAGACATTACTTCCTCCACAAAGAGAATTGAAACATTTGCTTTAGCATCGAATGATGAGAAAAGCTACCCCTCATTTGTACTAGGAATTGAACCTGAAAAAGAAAACCATAAATCAGGATTAAGTAAATATATTGAAAAGGGTACCTACTTAGAAAATGGATCAGTTGATATAATGGTTGGAAGCATGCTTGCTGAGAACTTAAATATTGGTATTGGTGATTCTCTAATATTACTTGGTCAGGGATATCATGGAGTTACTGCAGTTGGTATCTACAGAATTGGTGGATTATTGGATTTTCCACTACCTGACTTAAGTAAGCAGGTGATTTACATGGACATAACAAACTGTCAGAAATTTTCTTCACTACCAAATTCAATTACTTCTAATGTATTGATGGTAGAAAGCACTGGGAAAATATCGAAGGTAATGTCTGACCTAGAGCCATACATTGGTGAAGAAATAGCAATCTATTCATGGAAGGAACTAATGCCAGAAATTCTAAACCTAATTGAAGGTAAAGAGTCTAGTGGTGCAATGGTAAAAACTCTTCTTTTCATGATAATTGGTTTTGGAGTATGGTCAACAATAATGATGATGATGCATGAACGCAGAAGAGAATTAGGAGTAATGGTTGCAATCGGATTTCAAAAGGGAAAATTATTGTTCATGATGTTGGTAGAATCTGCTTTTATTGGGCTAATTGGAATAGCATCAGGATTAATTGTAAGTTATCCAATATTCTATTACTTGTACAAAAACCCAATTATTGTAACTGGCGAAATGGCAGAAACCTATGAATCTATGGGCTTTGAAGCAAAAATTGCATTTAGTGTTAGCCCTGAAATCTTCTACAATCCAGCAATTACAATAATGATCATATTCATGATTGTATCACTGTATCAAATATATTATGTGGCAAAGTTAAATGTTGTCAAATCTTTAAAAAGTTAAATAATGAAACTAATAATTATAGCATGGCGTAACCTATGGCGAAAACCCTGGCGTACAATTATCACCAGTGGTTCTATTTTCTTTGGAGTGCTCCTTGCATCTTTCATGACATCCATGCAATATGGATCATATGAGTCAATGATTAGCAATGTTGTCAAGCTTTATTCAGGATATATGCAGTTATTTACTGAAGAATATCATGAAAACAAAACCATTAATAACACCTTTATACTAAGTGACTCTGTTAAGTCAATCCTTGACAATGAAGAGGGAATAACTAATTACACAAAAAGGCTAGAATATTTTTCACTTGCTTCATCTGAAGAAATAACGAAAGGAAGTGTAGTTATTGGAGTTGATCCTGATGGGGAAAACAATGTTACCGGTTTGAAGAAATGGGTCAAAGAAGGTTCATACTTGGATAATAGTAGCAAGGGTGTATTGGTAGCCATTGATTTGGCGAATTATCTTCAGGTTGGAGTTGGTGACACGATAGTTCTTTACGGACAAGGTTATCACGGTGTTATGGCAGCTGGTGTTTATCCAGTGAGAGGAATACTTAAATTTCCTTCTCCAGAATTAAACAAACAATTCATCTATATGACTCTCAATGAAAGTCAGGAGTTATTTTCGGCTCAGGACAGACTAAGTTCAATTGTAATTATGGTTGAGGATAACTATCATTTGCCACCTGTTCTCAGCAATCTTAAGGAAGAAATAGTTTCACCTTATATGATAAGGTCATGGGCAGAGCTGCAACCTGAGCTAGTTCAAATGATCGACGGAGATAAAGCTGGTGGCTATTTCATGAAATCGCTTCTGTATATTATTATCACATTCGGAATATTAGGTACAATATTAATGATGGTAAGTGAGCGTAAAAGGGAACTTGGAGTAATGATTGCCATTGGACTCCAAAGATCAAAGCTTAGTGTAATACTGTTTTTTGAGACTCTCTTTATAGGAATAGTTGGAGCACTCTCAGGTTTAATGGTAAGTATCCCAATTTGTTACTACTATTTTATGAACCCCATACCTTTAAGTGGAGATGCTGCTAGCACAATGATAAATATGGGCATTGAACCATATATGTATTTTTCAATGCAACCCGATGTTTTTTATACACAGGCATTTGTTGTTTTCATTATTACAATGATAATATCAATATACCCTGTAATAAAATCATTCACTCTGGGACTAACATCCTCTTTACGAGGATAATTAAAATAATAAATCAAGTTAATAATAAATAAAAAATATAGAAATGCTTTTTTCAATATCATGGCGGAATATTTGGAGGAACAAAGTCAGAAGCCTCGTTATAATATTCTCTATCGCACTTGGGATTTTCGCAGGAGTAATTGCCAGCGCTTTCTTTAAAGGAATGGCAATACAGCGAATCCAAAAGGTAATTAAAACCGAGTTATCTTATATTCAAATTCATAATCCTGGATTTGAACAAACTTCTGATTTTACCAACTTCATTGTTAATTCAGAAGACATAACACAAAAGATTAAGCAAATACCTAATGTTAGTGGAGTTAGTCGTCGCATGTCAGTTCAATCGATGGCTGCTTCCGCAGAAACAGCATCTGGTGTAATAATTTCAGGAGTATTTCCAGAACAAGAGGCCACAGTCACAAATATCAGCACAAAAATAATAGATGGTCAGTATTTTGAAGGGATAAAAAGAAACCCCGTTGTTATTGGTAAAAAACTCGCCGAAAAACTTAATGTTAAGGTGAGATCAAAGATTGTTATTACCATACAAGATTTGGATAATAATATTACTTCGGGAGCTTTTAGAGTAGCTGGAATCTACTCCACCGACAACAATATGTTTGATGAAGCAAATATTTATGTACGATTCACCGATATCCAAAAACTGACAGGATTTCCCATGAATGCTGCTCATGAAATTGCCATAAACATAAGTGACAACAAAGAGCTTCCGGTGATTCTTCCAAAAGTTAAGGAAATTACAAATAATGATCTTGATGTGAAATCATGGAAGGAACTTAGCCCTGAAATGAATTATCTGACAGAGGCAATGGACATGTATATGTATATATTCATTGTTATCATACTACTGGCATTGTTATTTGGTATAATCAATACCATGCTAATGGTTGTTATGGAGCGGACAAAAGAAATTGGTATGCTAATGGCCATCGGTATGAATAAGATGAAAGTCTTTGGTATGATTGTATTAGAGTCGGTACTCTTATCACTAACCGGTGGAGTTGTAGGTGTACTAATAGGCGGGCTAAGTGCCAAATATGGTGAAACACACCCAATTGATTTAAGCATGTGGGCTCAAGGATACCAAGCACTTGGTTATGACGCCTTTGTATACACTGTGCTTGACCCAAAGATGCTAATTAACATAACCGTATTGGTAATTATTACAGGCATTATTGCAGCCATATATCCTGCATACAAAGCATTGAAAAATGATCCGGCAGATGCACTAAGAATTGAGTAATTAAATAAGATAATAACAAGAAAATCATATAGTCATGAACGTAATAGAAATAAAATCACTTACCAAGATTTATAACGGCGGAGAAGTAAAAGTTAAAGCTGTAAATGGTATTGACATTAATTTTAAAGAAGGTGAATTTACTGCTGTTGTAGGACCTTCTGGTTCAGGTAAAACAACCTTTTTAAATATGCTGGGAGGTCTCGACAGACCAACATCTGGTGAAGTAAAGATAGGTGGAGTTGATGTTTGGAGTTTGAGTTCCAGGCAATTAATAGATTTCAGGATGAATAACATTGGATTCGTTTTCCAATCTTATAACCTTATCCCTGTTCTAACTGCAGGTGAAAACGTTGAGTTTATCATGCAGTTGCAAGGAAAACCAAAAAAGGAGCGTGAGAAACGTACCAGAGAATTATTGGAAGCTGTTGGCATTGGTGACAGAATTAAGAGCCGTCCATCGAAATTATCAGGAGGACAACAACAAAGAGTTGCTGTTGCAAGAGCACTGGCTTCTAAACCTGAGTTTATACTCGCTGATGAACCAACAGCAAACCTGGATTCAAGTTCAACAACAAGTTTGCTTGAACTTATGTCGCAGATGAATAAAAAGTACAATACAACTTTCATATTTGCAACACACGATCAACGCGTTATGGATAAAGCTCGCCGAATTATAACCATTGAAGATGGTAAAATTCTTAGCGATGAATATTTTGACAGGGACTAATAGGTTAACTATAGCTCATTCGGATTTGCAATTCCGAACGCAAAGGACACGGATCTATAATCCAATTAAAAACGTAGCTCATTCGGATTTGCAATCCGAATGCTAGGAGATTTGGATTTAAAATCCAAAAAGTAAAGTTTTTC
>CALCGQ010000002.1 GCA_937901015.1 uncultured Bacteroidota bacterium
TGACCATTCATGGTAAATGGTTTATAAAGTTTAGTCATTAAATCTTCAGCTTTTTTTGAATCAACACCAACAACAATTCTGTCGGGGCGCATAAAATCATCCACAGCAGCTCCTTCCTTTAGGAACTCAGGATTTGAAGCAACGTCGAATGTAAGATCAGATCCTCGTTTGTTGAGAGATTCCTCCATTGCTTTTCTAACCTTCTCAGCCGTACCAACTGGAACCGTACTTTTGGTAACCATTAGAAGATAATCATTCATATGCTCACCAACTTCCTTGGCAACTTGAAGTACATATTTTAAATCCGCACTACCATCTTCATCCGGAGGAGTGCCAACAGCACCAAATACTACACTAACACCGTCAAGGCATTCAGAAAGATTTGTACTAAATTTAAGTCGTCCTTTAGCCACGGTACGAGCAACAACATCCTCTAAACCTGGTTCATAAATTGGCAGAATCCCTTTTTTTAGATTCTCGATTTTTTTTACATCAATATCAACGCATGTAACTTCAATTCCAACCTCAGCAAAACAAGCTCCGGTAACAAGTCCTACGTACCCAGTTCCAACAATAGTGATTTTCATATTTTGAATTTTTTTATAAAGATAGTTAATATTATCAGTTATCAAAAATAATGAAAATCGTATTCTACACAAACATTATTGTTAGTTTAATAACATTAACTATTTAATGTGGTATTTAACACCCAGTCCAAACGATTCATTAATCTGTAACTTAGGACTTTCAGAAACCATAACTTCCTCTCCTCCAACTATATCGTAATTTGGAAACTTTGCATTATGATCATATTTAAGATGCATATAAAGTACTGTAGCAAAAATCTTATTAATGGAAAAAATTATCCGCGTATCAAAATCAACATCAATATTCCATCTGTTTTGGATATCAAAGTCGAGGTAGTTATTATGCAAAGTGAGCGCTGAATTAAGTTTAATATTCTTCATCAGATCAGCTTTGTATGAAGTAAAAATATTAAGACCAACCTCCCCAAGAAAATGTTCTCCTGGTACTACAATATTTCCCAGTGTGTCAATCTTAGCGGCCTTAACACCATATAATCCTCTATTGGCAAGATCATCATTACAAACGAATGTCATTTTTCCAGATATTGGACTCATAAATAACTGAAACTCATTGCTAGGTTTATATCTAAAACCCAATGATATTGTTAGATAAGCGGGAGCAAAGAATGTGGATATCAAAGTAGAATCATCCGGATATTTATAGCCATTTGCAAACTGCGTTTTCAGGGTGGTAATGTTCGTCAAACTCCATTTTTTAGAAGTTCGATGACTAAAAGCAACAGCAAGATTTAATTTATCATTGGTCTTTTCTATTCTCTTATCAATGTATCCTACCAAACCAAATACCAGATCACCTGATTGATCGAAAGAAAAATTATCCTTCTGATATTTAAGATCATAATCAAATTCAGCCCTACCAGAAAGAGAGCTTTCACCTCCAGCAGCCCAATTAACAAATGCATTTTGAGCAATGGAAACTACGCTCATACTAGAAAAAGTCCAATTTTTAATTGTGTCAGCTTGTGTACCAACTGAAGTTGTATCAACTCCAAACCCATATCCGTAAAATGGTATAATTATAACCATCCATAAAATTAATCTCTTCATCGAAATATTGCAATAAATTGTTAGAGCAGCATCATTAAATATCTGTTAGAACGGGGTAAAACCGAGAAAATTATTACTTAGGGTTATTTAAGCCATTTATCTAACCAATTAAAGAAAGTACGTTGCCATAGGATACCATTCTGAGGTTTCAACACCCAATGATTTTCATCTGGAAAATATAAATATTCAGCAGGGATATCCCTTAGGATTGCTGCATTAAATGCTGTCATACCTTGTGTTACAACAACGCGATAATCAAGTTCACCATGGATAACTAATATGGGTGTATCCCAATTCTGAACAAATTTATGTGGTGAATGAGCATAAGCTTCCTGCGCTACTTCGTTATCCGCTTCCCAGAAAGGACCACCTTTATCCCAGTTTTCGAACCACATTTCTTCGGTTTCCAAATATTGGGCTTCTTCGTTAAATATACCATCATGTGCAATCAATGCTTTAAATCTCTTTTCATGATTTCCTGCTAAATAGTATACTGCATAACCTCCTGCACTAGCACCTATTGCACCTAATCTATCTTCATCGATAAAAGGCTCCTTTGCCAATTCATCAATGGCAGTTAGATAATCCTGCATACTTTTACCATGATAATCGCCACTAATTTGTTCTTGCCATGCTTGACCAAACCCACTAACACCCCTACGTGCTGGAGCAACAATTATATAACCATTGGCAGCCATAATTTGGTAATTCCATCTATAATGGAAACTCTGACTTAGGGGTCCTTGAGGTCCACCCTTACAGTATAGTAATGCTGGGTATTTCTTGGCCTTATCAAAATTTGGAGGATAAATCACAAACACTTGCATATCTTCACCATCATGAGTTTTAATCCATCTTTCTTCGGTTTCTCCCATTGATAGTTGATCAAGTAAGTTCTTGTTGGTGAATGTCATTTGTTGAGCTTCACCATTTTTTGGATTTACCAAGAATAACTCAGTTGGCATTGCCATGGTTTGTTTGGTAGCAACAAGTTGTTTACCGGCAACAGTAACTCCACGATAATCATGTAATCCCTCTGTAACCTGGGTTATCCCACCTTTTTTTACATCATAGCGATAGATCTGAAAAGCTCCGTGCCAATCACTGGTAAAGTAAATGGACTTACTATCCGCAGTCCATGAAAAACTACCTGCATTTTGATCAAAACCTTTGGTAGCATAAGTTCTTTCACCTGTCTCGATGTTCATCAAAAACATTCTGTTTTGATCAGATTCATAACCATCGCGTTCCATGCTTTCCCATGCAACATATTTTCCATCGGGTGAGAAAACAGGTCCAACATCGAATCCCATAA
The DNA here is from genome assembly GCA_937901015.1 of uncultured Bacteroidota bacterium. GTDB lineage: Bacteria > Bacteroidota > Bacteroidia > Bacteroidales > F082. The sequence goes on from CALCGQ010000002.1 coordinate 2,971, forward strand.
TTCCTTTTGATATATTCTTTGTTTTCTTGGTTTCAAGATCATATAAATAAACATCTGAATTTGTTGAAAGTGTAGCAGCTTTTCCCAGTAACTTTTTACTTGTATATGCAATAGCCTTATTGTTGGATGACCATTCAATTTGCTCAATTCCACCAAATGGACTCAATGGTGAGCTATATGGTTCACCTTCCATAATATCAACATGATTACTCAATTTATTTCCATCATAATCAGCATAAAATACATGACTATAAGTATCTACCCAATGATCCCAGTGACGATACATTAAATCATTCATTAACCTACCTGAAGCAAGTGGCAGCCCTTCATAGATATCTTCAAACTTATTTTCCAATTCCAAATCCTTTGTATAAAGAATTTTTGACTGATCTGATGAATATTTAAAACCAGTGATTCCACCATCAATACTCGAAATTTGAGTTCTTTCAGATCCATCAGGATTCATTTCCCATATTTGTACAGATCCTCCTTCAGAAGTAAGAAATCCTATCTTCTTACCGTCAGGACGCCAGATGGCATTAAACTCACTTTTCGGACTGGTTGTTAACCTTCTTGAACTCTCAGCATTTAAACCTATGGAATAAAGTTCTCTATTTCCTTTATTTTGCTCGATTGAATAATATGAAACACCATATAGAACCGTTTCACCATCGGGGCTAACCTGAGGATCACTAACTCTACCAAAAGCCCATAGAGCTTCGGGAGTCATCAAATCACTTTTCAGTGTTAAATTTGGGTTATCAATCACCAACGGTTTTTGTTGAGAAAAACCCTGAATATTTACAATAAATAAAGCTATTAAGCTAAGAAGGATAATTTTTTTCATCTCTAAAATATTAATGTTTTATGAAGCAAAAGTAATCAATTACCTGTAGTCAGATATATAATATCAAGTAAATATCGATGTGTATTACACAATTCAGGATCAAGTAATATTCCGGGGAATTATTCAAAAGATTAAAATTAA
>CALCGQ010000003.1 GCA_937901015.1 uncultured Bacteroidota bacterium
TGCTATTGTAGCCTGACTTTCACTAAGCAATTTACTATACAAGACATCATCAGAAACTAAACTATCAAGCTCAACTATTTTATCATTGAAGGCTTTAACTGTTGAAATTTCCAGTAATTCCTTAAAAATTGGATTCTCAATATTGATTTTATTTTTTAACTCTCCCGGATTATCGGCCTCTATTATTAATGCAACATTAGATGGAATCATCTCTAAAGGTGAACCATCAGAACCTCCGGTATTGTTTAACAAATACCACGTTGCCACAGAAATCAGGATAATAAAGAATATACTTATTTGAGCAATACTTTTTCTTGCCATTTGTGAAATCTTTAACCTAACAAAGTTAATTCAAATCCTAAGGCTTATTTGGAAAATACAATAGGTAAAGCTAACATGTTAGTGTTAATTAAACTTGGTTAGTTGTATACTTATTGTTGACCAAACTTATCAGCATGCTGAAAGCTATTAAAACCATATCTATATACGAATACTCTTTGGATATGCCAGAAAGTATTTTGTGGTTGGCTTATCCAATAAAGAGATATTTAACTGATCTGATGCCTCAGCAATATCAATTACGCTATCGTTTTTTTGTAAGATTCCTATCTTATTCGAACCTGGTTTATATGTATAATTAGAGGTTTTATCGCTTATCACAAAGTAATCGACTTCATTATCATCAAGATTATATTCGGATCTTGTACGCTTCACTATATCAGCAACAATATTAGGGTCGAAGGGATGGTTTTGCATTTCAACCTTAAGGAGTTTTCTGTTTATCAAACTATTGCATAAAAACGAAAGCACTTTATCATCATGGGATATCCATACTTTCATTGATGTTGATATATCATAATCATCTAATCTTGAAAAATTTTCCAATACTTCTGGATTATTCTCAAATTCTTCCAATGATATCTTACTTGATAAAAAGTAATCCAACGCGGGAGTTGCAAACAATTCAACTCCTCGTAATCGAAGCTCTTTAGCTCGTTTAAGAACTTTCATTATAGTATACTCTGCAGCGAGAACAGTCTTATGTAAATATACCTGCCAATACATAAGACGTCGGGCTGTTATAAATTTTTCAACGGAGTATATCCCCTTTTCCTCAACAACAACCTCATCATTTAATACATTGAGCATGCTTAACAATCGCTCATAATTAACAGTTCCTTCCGATACTCCTGTGAAAAAGCTATCTCGCTTTAAATAATCAAGTCTATCCATGTCAAGCTGACCTGAAACTAGTCCATTCAAATACGTTTTGTGATAAGTATTATTAAATATTTCAATTGCGGTGGTAAGTCTGCCATCGAAACAAACATTGAGTTTATCCATGAATAATTTTGAAATCTCCTCATGACTAACATCATTTACAATTGAATTTTCGAGTGCATGCGAATAAGGACCATGTCCAATATCATGTAATAATATTGAAATGCTAGCACCTAGATATTCTTCCTTTGAAATGCTATGACCTTTAAAACTTAACTCTGTTAAAGCCTTAGTCATTAGATGCATTGCTCCCATGGAATGGTGAAATCGGGTGTGTAGGGCACCAGGATATACAAGATGTGTTAATCCCAGCTGTTTAATCCGTCTCAATCTCTGAAAATACTGATGCTCAATAATATCAAATATTAATTCATCAGGAACAGTAACGAATCCATAAACTGGATCATTGAATATTTTACGCTTATTCACTTTCTTACCCCTCATAAAATTTGTTAATTTTGTAGTATGATGTATGTCTCTGGCACAATATTTAAGCTATTTCGTCATTGTATTAACTGAGACTAGACAATTAAGGATTCTCAGACAAAATTCAATATTTATTAAAGACAAAGTTAACTGAATTAAATATAAAACCGGAATATGAGCAAAATAAGAATATTATGGGCTGATGATGAGATAGAGATGCTAAAACCTCATATCATGTACTTAGAAGAAAAAGGATATGATGTTGATGCTGTCGTGAGCGGAGATGAAGCAGTTGAGCTGTTTATTGAAAACCATTATGACATAGTCTTTCTTGATGAGCAAATGCCCGGAATGAATGGAATTGAGGCCCTTGAGAATATTAAAAAACACAATGCTGGAATACCTGTTGTGATGATTACAAAAAGTGAAGAGGAATCAATTATGGAAGATGCAATTGGTTCTAATATCGCTGATTACCTCATCAAGCCTGTTAAGCCAAGTCAGATTCTACTTTCTCTAAAACGGAATTTAGAAAACAGAAAACTGGCAGGTGAAAAAGCAACAATGACATACCAACAACAGTTTCGTGAGCTTGGTATGAAGATTACTGACAGGCTGGATTCCGAGGAATGGAAAAGTGTTTATAGGGATCTAATTAGGTATGAAAGCAATCTGGAGAAATCTGATGACAAGGGTATTGTAGAAATTCTTAATATACAAAAACAAGAGGCTAATAACTCATTTGCAAAATATTACGAAAACAACTACAAAGATTGGCTTGATGGTAACTCAGATGACAGACCTACTCTATCTCATACATTAATAAAAGACTATGCTTTCCCACTATTAGATAAGGGGAAAAAGGTATTCCTACTTGTAATTGACAATCTTAGATACGACCAATGGAAGATTATTCAGCCATTGATTGAACAGTATTTTATTGTAGCAAACGACAGTATCTACTATAGTATACTTCCAACTACTACCCAGTATGCTCGTAACTCACTTTTCGCAGGGCTATTACCCAACGAAATTCGTAAAAAGTATAGACAATATTGGACCGAAGAACATGAAGAAGGTTCAAAAAACCAATTTGAGAAAGAGTTGCTAGAAGAACAACTAAAAAGGCATGGAAAAAAATCAACAGTATCCTATAATAAGATTTTGAATCTTAATGCTGGAAGAAAACTATTCGAAAATATATCAAACCTAATGACCACTGACCTTAATGTGGTAGTGTATAATTTCATTGATATGCTTTCACATGCCAGAACTGAAATGGAAATAATTCGTGAACTGGCCGATAATGAATCCTCATACAGATCTTTAATGTTGTCATGGTTTGAGCATTCATCATTATTTGATATTATAAAGTTTTTAGCAACAAAGGATGTTACTGTAATGATTACCACAGATCATGGATCAGTTAGAGTTACTGATCCGGTAAAGATCGTTGGTGACAAGAATGTAAACACAAACCTTCGTTATAAATTCGGCAAAAGTTTAAATTATAAAGAAAAAGATGTTTTTGAGATGAAAGACCCTGAGTCATACCATCTCCCAAAATTGAATATCAGCACAAGATGGGCCTTTGCAAGAGGAGCTGATTTTTTTGCTTATCCTAATAATTTCAATTATTACGCAAATTATTACAAAAATACATTTCAACATGGTGGCTTATCCATGGAAGAGATTCTAATTCCAATTATAACTCTGAACTCAAAATAAATCAAAGAAGAAGACTAAAGCAATGAATAAAATTGTTGTAAATGACTTGAAGGATCTTAAAAATGCAGCCGAAAAAATACTTACTGAAATGGGTGAATACAATATCTTCGCCCTCAATGGTTCAATGGGTGCGGGCAAAACAACTTTAATTAAAGAATTTTGTGAAACCCTTGGTGTTACAGAAGTAGTTAGCAGTCCAACATTTGCACTGGTAAATGAATACTCTTCAGGCAATAATGATCCGATATACCATTTTGATTTTTACAGAATAAAGAAGATTGATGAGGTTTACGACATTGGCTATGAAGAGTACTTTTACAGCAATAATTATTGCTTTATTGAATGGCCCGAATTAGTATTGGAACTTTTACCAAAAACCTACGTATACATTTTGATTGAAGAAAGCGATGATGGTAACAGGATAATCAGTTATTCAGTTCATTCATCTGAATAATTGATATTCATCAAATAAAAGCATGAACGATAAGAGTAAAGGGTTTCTCAAATTATCTGATGTTGAGCAATTAATGCCCAAGGAAGAGATGCTTGAGTCCATACCCCAACAAAGTAGTTTTTCCATTGGAATACCCAAGGAATCTTCACGAAACGAAAGCCGAATTTCACTTATACCCGATGCTGTCAAACAACTTGTCGACAGTAATCATAAGGTATTAATTGAAGATGGAGCAGGAGTAAAATCAAACTTTAGTAATGAGGATTATGCAGCTGTTGGTGCAAATATTGTTAGCTCTTCCGAGGAAACTTACAAATGTGATGTTGTAGTAAAAGTATCACCACCATCAGAAAATGAGTTGGAAATGATGGGCAAGCACAAGGTTTTACTGTCTTCATTGTTTCTTCCACAGTCGAGAAAGCAATTCTTCACAAGGCTAATGTCTCAGAAATCCATTGCCATTGCATATGAATTTATTCAGGATAGCACCGGCTCACTACCAGTAATGAAGTCCATTAGCGAAATTGTGGGAAATACATCAGTACTTATTGCAGCCCAATACTTGAGAAGTATCGAAGATGGAAAAGGAAAATCACTTGGAGGATTTCCAGGTATAAGTCCTGCTCAGGTTGTTATAATTGGATCAGGTACAGTTGCACAATACGCTGCAAGAACAGCCCTTGGCATGGGAGCAGAAGTTAAAATACTTGACAACACCATACATAAACTTCGTAGAATACAAAGCAAACTAAGAAATAGTGTTCCCACATCAACTCTAAACCCTTCATCAATAGCCGAAGCCTTAAAAACTGCTGATGTGGTGATAAGCGCTAAATTTACTGATCTTGGAATATCACCATGTTTGATTACTGAAGAAATGGTTAGAAATATGGAACCAGGATCTATTATAATTGATGTAAGTATCGATCAGGGTGGGTGTTTTGAAACATCAAGAGTAACATCACATGAAAAACCCATTTACAAAGAACATAACGTAACCCATTATTGTGTTCCAAATATTGCAGCAAGTGTTCCAAACACAGCTTCATATTCATTAAGCAATATTATTGCCCCAATGTTAATGAAGATTTCAAATTATGGAGGAATCGAGCAAATGTTAAAACGCGACATTGGTTTAAGAAAAGGTGTATACATATATAATGGTGCACTTACCAACAATCACATTGGCAATATGTTTGGCCTTCCTTCAAGAGATTTAGAATTGCTTATGGCAGCATTTGGATAAAATAATATCAGCACCTAACTTTGTTATTATTATCCATCTAAACCCCCTACCAATAGTACATCCCTTTAACAAATATTAACACGAGCCACTGGCTCTAATTTGTATTTTTGTGGTGTACATAATTCAATCAAAATGCTTGAAACAAATATTAGGGAATTAAACGAAAAAATTCAAAGCGAAAGTCAGTTTGCTGACCTCATTCGCCTTGAAATGGATAAAGTTATCATAGGTCAAAAACACATGACCGAAAGACTACTTATTGGTTTACTTGCTAACGGACATATATTACTGGAAGGTGTACCCGGATTGGCAAAAACTCTTGCCATTAACTCACTGGCAAATATTATTGATGCAAAATTTAGTCGTTTACAGTTTACTCCTGACTTACTACCTGCGGATTTACTCGGAACTATGATTTATAGTCAGAAAAAAGAGGAGTTTACCATTAAGAAGGGGCCAATATTTGCTAATTTCATTCTTGCAGATGAGATAAACAGATCACCTGCAAAAGTTCAGAGTGCGCTTCTTGAAGCAATGCAAGAGCGTCAGGTAACCATTGGTGAAGAGACTTTTAAACTGGAAGAACCATTCCTTGTGATGGCAACTCAAAACCCAATCGAACAAGAAGGAACATATCCTTTACCTGAAGCGCAAGTTGATAGGTTTATGTTGAAGGTTGTGATAAATTATCCGAAAAAAGAAGAAGAAAAATTAATCCTTCGTCAAAATATCACTAATACACAGCAAAAGACTAACAAGATTCTCAAAGCAGAAGATATATTAAAAGCCAGAGAAATTGTGCGTGAAGTTTATCTGGATGAGAAAATCGAGAATTATATTACTGATATAGTATTTGCTACCAGATATCCCAATGATTACAAACTGAGTAAGTTTTCTCAGATGATTCAATACGGAGCTTCTCCAAGAGCAAGTATCAACCTGGCTCTTGCATCCAAGGCATTGGCTTTTTTAAGAAAACGTGGATATGTAATTCCTGAAGATGTAAGAGCTGTTGCACATGACGTGCTGCGTCACAGAATAGGATTAACATACGAAGCAGAAGCTGAGAATATTACAAGTGAAGATATTATCAACGAAATCCTAAACTCTGTAGAAGTACCTTAATCAAAAATACAAATCTCTAAAAAACAATAGTGGACGCTCAAGAAATCTTCAAAAAAGTAAGGAAAATTGAGATTAAGACAAGGGGATTGTCTAATCAGATTTTTTCTGGTGAATACCATAGTGTATTCAAAGGGAGAGGTATGGCATTTAGTGAAGTTAGAGAATACCAGTTTGGTGATGATATTAGAAATATTGACTGGAACGTAACAGCCAGATTCAATCATCCATTTATCAAAATTTTTGAAGAAGAACGCGAATTAACTGTTATGCTGTTAATTGATGTTTCAGGATCCAACAACTTTGGTACAAATAGTCAGTTAAAACAAGATGTTGTAACTGAGATTGCTGCAGTACTTTCATTCTCAGCAATTCAAAATAATGATAAAGTAGGTGTTATTTTCTTTAGTGATAAAATTGAAAAGTTCATACCTCCAAAAAAAGGATCATCACATATACTTAGAATTATTAGAGAACTGATTGATTTTAAAGCTGAAAATAGCGGAACAAATGTGGCTGAGGCTCTAAGATACTTATCAAATGTAATTAAGAAGAAATCAACTGCTTTTTTAATATCCGATTTCATGGATGAGGGTTTTGAGAAGGCAATTCAAATAGCAAACTATAAACATGACCTTATTGCTATTAGGGTTACGGATGAACGTGAATATGAAATTCCGAATGTTGGACTAGTAAAAATGATTGATGCTGAAACAGGCATTGCAAGATGGATCGATACTTCCAGTTCTAAAATCAGAGATCACTACGCAAACCAAATCAGAATGAAAGCACAACATCTGGATACTATTTTTGGTAGATATGGTGTAGATTCAGCTAAAATATACACTGGTAAAGATTATGTTAAACCATTAATGAACCTTTTTAAGAGAAGGGAAGCTCGAAAATAAAAGGATAATATAGGAAATGAAGAGAACTCTAGTCATATTAATAATTATTGCATCGGCTTTTTTGAATGATGACATCATTGCTCAAGAAACAGGAGCATGGGCTTCACTGGATTCCAATGCAATAATGATAGGTGATCAGGTTAACTATCAATTGGGAATAACTGTTCCAAAAAACTCTAGAGTACTTTGGCCACAACTTGTTGATACA
>CALCGQ010000004.1 GCA_937901015.1 uncultured Bacteroidota bacterium
CTTAGTTTCATTGTCATAGTTTCCCTGAAGCCAGATATTGGCTCGTTCCATTACACCTTTATCAACTTGTGAATTCATATAATATCTTACTTTTAATTTTCTAATTTGGTTAACATCTTTTTCAGGCTATCCTGCCAATACGGTATCTCGATCTTAAAATCATGCTTAATTTTAGCTTTATTAAGAACACTATAGAATGGTCTGTTGGCTTTAGCTGGAAAATCCTTGGACTCAATTGCATTAACTTTACAGTCGATGTTGCCATGATGCATAATTGCTTTGGCAAAATCATACCAACTTATAACTCCCTCATTACTATAATGGTAAACCTGCTTAATGTTCTTATTTCCATTTTTAATGATTATGGATATTATTGCTTGAGCAAGATCAGCTGCATATGTAGGTGTTCCAACCTGATCGACTACAACACCAAGTTCGTCTCTTTCCTTTCCAAGTCGCATCATTGTTTTCACAAAGTTATTTCCAAAACTTGAATATAACCAAGAAGTTCGCAGGATAGCTGCCTTATCACATATGCTCAGTGCCGCTTCTTCACCTTTTAACTTTGTGAGTCCATAGTATGAATCGGGTGAAACCGGATCAGTCTCTTCATATGGTTTATAATGCAGACCACTAAAAACATAATCCGTGGAAACATGAACTAAAAAGGTATTATTAGCCTGACAAATAGTGGCAAGGTTTTCTACTGCAATAAAATTTATTAGCATTGCCAATTCCTGATCATCTTCGGCCTTATCAACTGCAGTATAAGCAGCACAATTAATACAAGCGTAGAAATTACCGCCTTTAAATGTCTTTTCAACCGCACTAAAACTTGTCAGATCCAACTCATCTACATCGGTAAAAACAAAATTGAATTGTGGGTAATCTTTGGCTATCGCTCGTATTTCTGATCCCAGCTGACCATTACTACCCGTTACAAGTATATTACTCATTTTCATATGTTTTGTAGAAAAACTTTATTCACTTTTAAGCAGGTTATCGAAGTAACTTATTGTTCTCTCTAACCCTTCTTCTAGTTTAATCTTTGGTTCCCAATTAAGTTTACTCTTTGCAAGTGTTATATCAGGTTGGCGTTGCATTGGGTCATCTGAAGGAAGATCTTCATATATAATTTTAGATTTGCTTCCAATAATATCAATCACTTTTTGAGCAAGTTCAAGAATTGTAAACTCACCAGGATTACCAATATTAACAGGTCCAGTGAAATCATCACCTGTTGCCATTACTTTGGTCATACCATTAATAAGATCTTCAACATATTGGAAACTCCGAGTTTGATCACCTTTACCATAAACTGTAATATCCTCACCCCTAAGAGCCTGAACGATAAAGTTGGAAACTACTCGGCCATCATTTTTGTCCATTCTAGGACCATATGTATTAAAAATTCTAATGATCTTAATCTTGACATTATTTTGCTTGTGATAATTCACAAATAAAGTTTCGGCAACACGTTTACCTTCATCGTAACATGAACGAGTTCCGATGGGATTAACATGTCCCCAATAATCTTCTGTTTGAGGATGTATTTTTGGATCACCATAAACCTCACTTGTGGATGCCTGTAATATTTTTGCATTTATCCTTTTAGCAAGACCTAGCATATTTACAGCACCCATAACTGATGTTTTAACTGTTTTAATGGGATTTAACTGATAGTTAATTGGAGATGCAGGGCATGCAAGATTATAGATTTCATCTACTTCAATAAAAAACGGCATTGTTACATCATGGCGTATTAACTCGAAATAATGGTTATCCATTAAATGTTCGATATTCTTTTTGCTGCCGGTGAAATAATTATCAAGGCAAATAACCTCATTGCCCTCACTAAGTAACCTCTCACATAGATGGGAGCCAACAAAACCAGCACCACCTGTAACTAGTATTCTCTTCATAATATCAGTATTAAAAAAAAGGCTGCAATTGAATTGCAGCCTTTTCGATTTGTATCAATTTAAGTCATTTCAACACCTATTCCGGTATAGTCAAAGCCATTTTCTTTAACATCTTTGACGTCATAAATATTTCTACCATCAAAAATCACATGTCTTTTAAGAAGCTTTTTCATAACCGCAAACGTTGGGAATTTAAACTCAGGCCATTCGGTA
>CALCGQ010000005.1 GCA_937901015.1 uncultured Bacteroidota bacterium
TTTTCCACTGATTCAATAATATTTGATACGGTATTTACATCAATTGGATCTGCAACAAAACAAATAAGAGTTCATAATACTTCGGGAAGTAAGGTTAAAATCTCAAATATTACCCTTGGTAATGGTGACCAATCATCCTATAGAATAAATGTTGATGGTGAATCAGGAACTAGTTTTACTGATATTGAACTCTCTGGTGGTGACAGCCTCTATATTTTCGCACGAGTAACTATTGATCCTCAAAACATCAATAATCCTTATGTGGTTGAAGATGAAATTTATTTTCTAACCAATGGCAATGAACAAACCGTTAAACTTGTGGCCTGGGGGCAAGATGCAAATTATATTGTGGCTGATCAATTTGTTACCGGATTACCTCCATTTAAGATTGTTGCAGATAGTTTAGAAACAATTACATGGACAAACCAAAAGCCTTATGTAATATATGGCTATGCAGTTATAGACTCTTATGGTAAACTAATTATCGAAGAAGGAACCCGAGTTTATTTTCATGATGGAGGCGGACTTTGGTCATACATTGATGGTGAACTTAATGTGTATGGAACCGTTGAAAACCCTGTAACATTCCAAGGTGATAGACTTGAAGATTTTTATGATGACGTACCAGGACAATGGGACAGGATATGGCTAATGGAAGGTAGAACCGGCCATGATCATATCATTAACAATGCAATAATTAGAAATGCATTTATAGGAATTCAGGCTGAGTCATTTAGCAGATTTACTGAAAACAGACTAAAACTCCACAATGTTGTAATCGACAATATGAATGGTATCGGATTATTTTCCAGAACCTATGTGATTGAATCAACAAACTTATTGGTTGCTAATTGTGGTGGATATAATTTGGCAATTACTGGTGGTGGTTATTATAGTTTTGTACAATCAACGATAGCAGGATATTGGGCCTATTCCGTTCGGAATACGCCAGCAGTATATCTTAACAACTATTTTCTCGATACACTCGACAATCCTATTGCATATGCTATGAATCTTAATTTTGATAATAGTATACTTTATGGATTTAATACCGATGAACTTGAAACGGATCTTGATGGTGGTGCTGATTCAAATTATTTCTTTAAGAATAGCATTTTAAAAACCTCTTTTGATATAAGTAATACTGATATTTTCACAAACGTGCTTAAAAACGAAGATCCATTATTTATAAATACACAAGCTGGTGATTACAGAATAGATTCCCTATCTCCCGCAGTGGGAAGAGGTGATGAATCAATCGCTGCAATAGTACCTAAGGACATACTGGACAATAGCAGACTGCCATTACCCGACATTGGTGCTTATCAATTTGTGCCAGGACAAACCAGTGGAGAGACAAGAATGTTCTTTAATCATGATATTAAAAGATCATTATCAGGCATTGATATTAGAAGAAAAGGGAATTATCCAAAAATAAAATAGCACTTCCAAATAATAGTATTATTTTCATGGCAATTATCTAAATATGGTTATAGGAATTGGCGGTATTAGTAATGCCGGAAAATCAACACTAGCAAGTAAACTTAAGAATCTGTATGACACTAAAAAAGTCGCAATTCTTTGTCAGGATGACTATGTGTTTCCAAAGGATAAAATTCCTTTGATTAATGATCATATCGACTGGGAACGCCCCGAATCAATTGATTTCAAAAGATATTATGAGGTAGTTCAGAACTCAATATTAAACAATGACATTGTAATTATCGAAGGTATATTTGCTTTCCACGATCAGAAGGTTGTTGATATGATGGACAAAAAAATATTCCTTACCCTTGACCAAAAGTTCTTTTTCATGCGTAAAAGTAATGACCTTAGATGGGGAAAAGAACCCGATTGGTATATGGAGCATATTTGGGATAGTCATATTAAGTATCGCAATGGTGGTATCCCCAAGGATGCAATGGTATTGAGAGGAGGAAGAGAGATCAATATTGAGGAAATGCAAACATTTCTAAATACAGATGAAAAATAATTAGTAGTTATTTATTTATTGGTTTAAGTATAACCTGATATTTTTAGATTTGCACAACAATGGAATATGTAATTGAATACATAGATGCGTTTTGGAGTTTAACAATGGACATGGCTCCATACTTACTCTTGGGATTTCTTTTTGCCGGTATACTAAAGGTTACGGTACCTCCAAATATAATGAACAAATATCTCGGAAAGAGCAATACCTCATCAGTAATAAATGCTAGTTTATTTGGAGTTCCACTTCCCCTATGTTCATGTGGAGTATTGCCAGCAGGTATATCATTATATAAAAATGGTGCATCAAAAGGATCATCCGTTTCATTTTTAATATCTACCCCACAAACCGGTGTTGATTCAATTCTGGTAACTTGGTCGATGTTAGGTTTACCTTTCGCAATACTACGTCCCATTGTGGCATTTTTCACAGGAATAATGGGTGGATTATTAACCAATAAACTAGATCACGAAAACAATGATCCCAAACCCGTTGATGATAAAAACAACCAAGCGAAGTTTAGTGTTCAGGAAATATTCAGATATGCTTTCATAGAAATGGTGAATGATATTGCAAAATGGCTTGTCATTGGTTTACTTATTGCAGCATTCATATCAGTTATTATACCCGATAGTTTCTTTACAGATTTTCATTTAACTGGAATAACCGGAATGTTACTGATACTTGTTGTTTCAATCCCCTTATATATTTGTGCAACATCATCAGTACCAATTGCTGCAGTTCTACTTCTCAAAGGATTATCACCGGGTGCTCTACTTGTTTTCCTAATGGCTGGACCTGCAACAAATGCTGCTACAATTACTGTAATAGGGAAGAATCTGGGAAAAAGGACATTAACTATCTACATGGCCTCTCTCATTGTGGGATCCTTGTTTTTTGGGATGTTGATTGATTACTTTCTACCAGCAGCTTGGTTTTCACCACTTGCAATAATATCCGGCGACCACCAGCATGAAATATTACCTTATTGGTTAACTCTATCATCCACAATACTACTCACAATACTTGTGGCACTTAGTTTTATAAAATCCATTATTCAAAGGATTAAAATAATGAAGAATAAGCCCAGTTTTGCTCAAGGCAATGTAATGATAGAAGAAATGAAGTTTGAAGTTGAAGGTATGACTTGTGGTAAGTGTAAGGCAAAAGTTGAGAATGGAATACGAACAATTCCAGGTATTAACGATGTTGTTGCTGACAATGAAAATGATACTCTTACAATCTCGGGAGCAGGTATTACATCGGAAATTATAGAAAACAAAATAAATGAATTGGGGTACGATTACAAGGGAGAAATTAAGGATTAACTACTATAATAATTCTTCACGAAATTATTGTCTTCGATGGGTGGTCGTACATAGTTTTCCTCGATTACCCTAGGTTCAAGAGCTATATCATCATAGGGAACATTCTTATAATCAATCTTAGATAGTAGATGCCTGATTGTATTCAATCTGGCTTTCTTCTTATCATCAGCAGGAACAGAATACCATGGTGATATTTTCGTATCAGTATAATCAAACATAGTATCTTTTGCCTTTGAGTATTCTTCCCATAAATCCCGGGATTTCAAATCCATGGCGCTTAGTTTCCATCTTTTTGTAGGATCCTTGAGTCTTGCTTGGAACCTTACTTCTTGTTCATCTGCGCTAATGGAAAACCAATATTTAATGAGAATTATCCCAGATCGGATTAACATCTGTTCAAAGTTCGGGCATGATCGGAGAAACTCCCAATACTCATCTTTTGTACAGAAACCCATTACATTCTCAACTCCTGCCCTATTATACCATGAGCGATCAAATAACACCATTTCACCTGCTGCTGGTAATCGAGATACATATCTTTGAAAATACCACTGGGTCTTTTCTCTCTCCGTTGGTGTTCCCAAAGCTTCAACTCGAACCACACGTGGGTTTAAAGACTCATGAATCCTTTTAATAACACCACCTTTACCAGCTGCGTCACGCCCTTCAAAAATAACGACAACCTTTAAACCTTTATACTTGATCCATTCTTGTAGTTTCACAAGCTCTTTTTGATATTTAGCAAGATGTTTCGAATAGATATCTACTTTCAATTTGCCTTTTTCATCAAGATAAGATTTACCTTTTTTCATAGCAGTTGACTTTATGATTTACTGTTCTCCGACAACATTCCAGACATTATCCCATTAGAAGGAAATTGAAATACTTTTAACCCAAACTCAGGAATAACAGCTAGGATATGATCAAAAACATCAGCCTGAATATCCTCATACTTAGCCCACTCGATAGTGGTTGCAAAAACATAAACCTGAATTGGAATACCCTTTTCTGTTGGATCAAGTTGTCTGACAAGGAAAGTCATATCATTATGAATATCCTCCCTTTCTCTCAAATAAGACTTTAAATACTGCCTAAAAACACCAAGATTAGTTTGTCGCCTGCCATTTACAACTACTGTAGGATCGATCTTCTTCTTCTCGTTAAAGGCCGATATTTCAGCTTCTTTGGAAGCTATATAGGTTTTCAGCACTTCAATCTTTCCAAAGCTGTCCAACATATCGTTATCACAGAACCTTACACTATCCATATCAATATTTATGGCACGCTTGATTCTTCTACCACCAGAATCTTCCATCCCACGCCAATTCTGAAATGAATCAGATATGAGGCTATACGTAGGTAATGTAATAATTGTTTTATCGAAGTTCTGAACCTTAACGGTTGTCAGATTTATCTCAAGCACTGTACCATCAGCCCCATATTTTGGCATTGTAATCCAATCACCAATGGCGATCATCTTATTAAAAATAAGCTGAAGTCCTCCAACAAAACCCAGTATAGGATCTCTAAATATCAACATTAGCACAGCTGATAATGTTCCTAATCCCAGAAGCAAGGAACTAATATCTCTATCGAACACATAGCCGATTGTTCCAAGAAGGGCAACAACGTAAACGATTATCTTTAATACCTGAATAATACCAGATATGGGATGATCCTTTGCAATATGGAATCTGTTGTAATAATCGTTTATGGTTGATAACAAACTCTCAAATATTAGAGATGCTATTATATAAAAGAAAACTACAATTACATCCCCAAGAAAATTTGAGACAACTTCATGAATAAACCAACTACTGTTTAGTGAATAATAAATAAGTATTGCTGGAGCTAAATATGAAATCCGAATAAAAAACCTATTCTTAATTAATAAATCATCGAAGTAGGTCTTTGATAATGAAGTGAAGGGTTTTACAACATTTCTTAATATAATTACTGTAACCTTATAAACCCCATAAGCAAACACAATCAAAATCAGGTAAGCAATAACCTGATAAATAATTATCGATAAAGATTCACTTATACCCAGTCCCTCAATAAACTTTGGGATTTTTGACTGTAATTCACTTATATCCATATATGTTGAGACTATGTTAGTTTATAACTTTGCGTAGGCATCAACATAACACTTTCTGATGTAATCAAGCTTATCAGTATTTCTATTTTTATCGTAAATACGAACAAAGTCAACAAGTCCATTGGAATCATACACACTTAACTGAGCTCCATCAAAAACTAGGTCTTCAATGTTATACCTGATACTATTGGTAATACTATCAAACTTATCCCATTCTGGATTACCATTAACCTGCAAATAGAAAAATTCTTTTACATCAAGGTCTTCGTAAATACCTTCCCCTAATTTATTTAGGTTAAAGAACTTCCTAATACTAATTATACTTTCATAAGGAGCAACTTTACGTGCTCGTTCAAAATCAATACCAGCCTTTTCGAAACAGTCAATAACTTCCCCTACTTTTTCATATGGCAAATCCTTAAAACGGATTATTGAAACCGGATTATTTTTATAAAAAACATTTCCAGGAGCAGCATCAAAAAGTATATTATTTTTTGATTTTACTTTTTGTATTGCTCTGATAATCTGTTCATCTGAGTAATTATTTTTCACAACGGCAAATAGAGATTCAGGATCAAGATAATCAGGAGTTGTGGTTCCATGATATCCAGGATAAGGTAAAAATGATTCCAGAATTAATGCTTTACTGTTGGTTTCGTTTTCAACAGATGCTAATTTTTCTTTCTTTACAATTGTTCCTACGGAACGAATAACTTCAATGTTCATGGATAAAATCGTTTTTAATAGATAATGTGCTAAAATAAAAAATAATACACTACTTCACAACCCTTTTTCTTAACAATAGGAAGAATTCACGACCAGACCTGGGCTTAATTGAGTTGGTTGCCATTTCCATAATTTCAATACGAAAGAATGGAGTAAAGAGTTCAACATACTCTTTTTCAGAACCTCCAAAAGGAGGACCTTCAAACGTAAACTCATGATTAAATAATAAACCAACCAATTTTCCATTGTTTGTTAATTTATCACACATACTTCTAGCATACTCTTTTCTTTGGGCAGGAAAAAGAGAACTAAAGAATGTTTGTTCAATAATTAGGTCATACTTTCCATTGTGCAGAAAGAAATCACCAATGATTATTTGATCGGAAGGAAACTCAGGACATCGATTTTTAAAATCTTCAATTGCCTCAGAAGAATAATCGAGTACGAAGACATTTTTAAAACCTGACTTAAATAAATATTCTGCTTCCCATGCTCTTCCTGCTCCAGGAATTAATATCCTAAGATCCTTGGATGTAAGCTGATCGAAATATTCTTTTAATGGTGCTGAGATATCGCCAATATCCCAACCTGTTCTTTTGGATGAATACATATCATCCCAATAGCTGTCGGGGAAACTCATTTTCTATGATCTAGTTTATAACTCAGGAGCAAACATTGGATCCCAAGGTGGAAGCATTATGGGTTTCTGATTCAGAATTTTTAGAGTTCTTTCATCAATATACTTCTTATGAATCACAAGACGGAACATATACTCATCAAACCATCTATCGGTCATTGTAAGATATCCTTTATTTCCTTTTTTAGCACCCCAACTATTCTCAAGAAGCCATTTATCAATACTACCATCAGGAAGAATATTTACTCCCACAAGAGCCATCCCATGAGTAGAACCACTTTCAAAAGTTTCAATTCTCTGTTTTTTATCCATTGAAAACTTAACACCCATCAAATCATCATAATTATAATTATCAAGATCCAGGATACCTTTTTCAACATTTAATTGCTTTCCCACATCACATGAAAAATACATACCTTCATTTCCTAATATTGAATTCTTTGCAAACTCCTTAATTTTCTCATTTGGCAGGTTAATATACTTCCAGTTCCCTCCTTCCAATAAGTTTCTATCATACTGAACTTCATATAGTTTATTGTATTCCTTTACGGGATCATTCATAAACATTACATACTCTGATAAGTCAATACCAACAAGCTCATCATAATACTGTTTAGGTGTATATTTTTTCAACTCACTTATTTTTCCATCCTTATCCTTGAACTGCCATTCGAATTCCACTGGAGGTTCACCCAAACTCAAAACAAGAATTCTATAGATTTCGCTTAGCATTTCAATTTTAATATTATTCTTGGCTTCTTCACTCATCCTTGAGTTGGAAAGTTCTCTCAGCTTCAAGCCATCCTCTCTAAGTTTTCTGCGAATTAGTCTCGACATCATTGCAGTTTTCTCACTCTGATAGGTATCAGGCATAGCAGAAGTTGGAACCAAACCATATTTCATAATATTGTCAGCAAAAGTGGTCCATTGTCCACCATCTCCGATCGGATTTTTAAACAACCATTCTACCTCTCTGTCATCCATGGGCTTATTAGCTGTTGCTTTTGCAATTTCCAAGAATAGATTAGCTTTTTCAAATTGATCCCAAAAGAAATTATATGTCTGTGAAAACTCAAAATCACCAATATTATACTTTTCCTGAACCATTGGCCTGATAGTATTAAGACCGGTATACAACCAGCACCTACCGGAAGATTTTTGGTTAGTGATTCCATTAACCTTAACCTTATTTGAAAAATAATGATTTACAGCACCATCACTATCTCGCGTTTGAGCAAGCTTTTTAATGTCATTATGTGTGATTGCATTTATCAGAGCATCATTAGTTGGTGATTTCTGAAATGATGCCTTTACTGCTTTTAGAGTTTCAGGATTGATTTCTCCCTTTTGTTGAGCCATAAGCTGAGTTGAACATATTGACAATACAGCGATTATTGTAAGTAAATTTCTTTTCATTGCTTTCTAATTTTTAATACTCAACTGAATGCTTATCCTTTTAGTTTAGTTTTATACCCAAGGTCGATGAGGATAGTATTGACTTTTGTTTTAAAGTCGCCTTGAATCATTATCTCACCACCTTTAACAGTGCCACCAACACCACATTTTGATTTAATGAGTTTTCCAAGCTCTTTCAAATCACTTTCAGCACCTATAAAACCTTCAACAAGAGTAACTTTCTTACCTTTCCGTTGTTTCTTATCGATACTTACATATAACATCTGTTTTGAAGGTATTAGGGTTTCAAAAACATCTTCATCATCATCCCATTTATTAAAGTCGGAATTGGTGGAGTATACTACTTTTGAGTTTTTAAACTTTGCTGACATCTGGATTTATTATAATTTTCAAAGATAATGGGTTTATTTTTACTGAAATATCCTTATCAAACATAATGGCTTCACCATCAATATTAACAATACCCGGTCTGGTTCTACTTATATTTAGTTCACTGGTTTTGATAATCTTAACAAGTGGTGACATTTCAAGTTTTCGTAGCAATAACAAATTTGCAATTAGTGGAAGTTTATAGATTTCCGGTTTCTTGATTATACAGATATCCATCAACCCGTCATTAAGAGTAGCATGAGGAGCAATTGTAGTATTATAACCGAATTGGTTTGAGTTAGCAAATGCAATAAACAGAGCTTCCACTTCCATGATCTCACCACCGCTAAAACTCAACTTGTATTTTTCGGATTTATAAGATATGTACTCATTTGCCACAATACTAAAATATCCTAAAAACCCTCGCCTGGTTCCTTTTGAGAACTTCTCTGCAACATAGGCATCGAAACCAACACCTGCGATACTAATAAATGGTTTATTATCTACAGTACAGGTATCAATTATAGTGGTATTAAAGTTTTTAATGAGTTCAATGGCCTTGTCAATATTTCTAGGAATTCCAAGGTGTCGAGCAAGTCCATTACCAGAACCCATGGGTATAATTCCAAGAATTACACCTGAGTTTATGATGGGAGTTGCAACTTCATTAACAGTACCATCACCACCCACAGCCACAATAACATCTGTTCCATTTTGAATTGCCTCCTTGCTGAGCACTTCGGCATGACCTGCATATTCTGTGTAAACAATTTTTACCTCATTAACTTTATGGTCAAACTTTTGCTCAATGGCAT
>CALCGQ010000006.1 GCA_937901015.1 uncultured Bacteroidota bacterium
ATCTGCAAAGAAATTATCGTGTAATGTTTTGAACTCCTTTCTGTTAACCCAATTATTGTATTGGTCAAGTTCATAGGAGTAAGTTGATGTTAAAGCTATACGATTACTTTCATAGTATTTACATTCTATCATGTTTCCATCAAGATTATATTTCATCTTCTTTCTCCACGATACTTTCCCGCTATTATTATAATATTTTGTTTCAACTCGATTATATTTATAATCGTACTTGTGGGTGAGTTTATAAGCCAATTCCTTATTTTGCCTGTAGTAAACTTCTTCGAGTACGAATCCCTTGAAATCATTTTTATAAACAACCGTGGTGAAGAGTTGTTGATAGTATGTGTCAAATTCAACATCCACTGAACTACGATTATTGTCATAGTGTTTTTGAGAATCTCTCTGGTAGTTTGCCAATGTTACAAAGCCATGATCATCACTGCTATAATCAATGGTTAAATATACTGACTGGTCTTTGTTGTATTCAATTACTGAAATAACCTCCACCTGATTCTTATAGGAATATTTTCTGAAAGAAAACAATGAGTTATGTTTGTAATGGTATGATTTGCTGATGTTTCCACTGTCATTGTAGTGATAAATTATATCACTAATAGCTATGTTGTTATTTTTATGTTCTGAATTTTTAGGCATGGAATAGCTGGAATACCTAATAGAACTAATGTTTCCATTAATGTTCTCCTTTTCAAGGTCTCTTATCTGACAATATAGACTTGTAGAACTATGATATACCAATAACATTAAGGTGATTAGAGTTGCCTTGTACATTTGCTTGTTTTTAGAAATAAGCAATAAAACTACTAATAATCTCTGAAATCCTTTTTCTTATTCAATTTTAAATCTTGTAATATTGATGCTTTAACATTAATGGAGAAATTCCAACTCTGTCTTACCCCAAGTGGTGTCCAGCTAAATCGCATTTCCCAGCAATGCAAATCACGGTATAGGTTTACGGTAGTATAGGAGAGTTTATTTTGTGTGAAATCCCAACCGGAATTAAAAGTGAATTTCCATTTTGGTGTAATATTCACCTGTCCTCTAAAAGAAAGAGTTTGCACTATTGTTTTTGTAGGAACCTTAATCCAGTTGATGTATTCGAGGTTATTGGTATATGTGAAATTATAATTCATGTCGATTGACCAAGGGATGCTCCAGTCAACAAATCCATCAGAATTTTCCACAATCTGATTCATTTGATCATCTGATACATTTTCAGGTTTTTCTTTCTTGAAATCAGTGTCGCCCAATTTGAATCCAAAGCTTAGCCTCCATGTTGTTTGGTCTAATCTTAGAAACCGTCGGTTAACTTCCCATTCAAATTTGTTTATTCTGGAACCTAATGAATCGGTAGCGTATGGATCCCATACAGATCCGTACTGAACACTGAAGTTTTTCCACAAAGTGGTTCTACCCGACATTGTAATCATCGACATATTTAACGAATCCTTTGCCAAATCATAGTTTCCAGATATTGTGAAGCTTTCAATAAGCTTGATTTTCCTTAGACCAGTAATGGTATCTTTTTTTGAAGGAACCTTAATCTCCAGATTATTTGCAAGAGATAAACCTATTCTTCCTGATTCCTGATCCGAAGGTCCACCATATAGACTACCTTCAAAATGAGAATACCTTACGTCATTCCCATTACCATCAACATATGTATCCCAATAGTTCAAGTTTTCTTTACCAAACTCGGGTGTATATGAAAAGTTAATACTTGGTGTAAGCACATGTCGGATTGCCCTTATGGGTCCTTTTTTAAATCCCACCATCCCAAATACTTTTGTGGATAATGAACTGGAAAAATTATAATCCAAAGAATTTCTAAAGCCATTAACGGTATCAATGGCAACACTACCTGCAATTGTATCTGTTCCAACTACTATTGTATCGCTATCCCATGATTTATTGATGGTTCTACTGTACATTCTGTCGGTAATATTGAAAGAGTTACTCAAGGTGAAATACTTCAAAACTTTTAAGGGCAAACTAATGGGAATCTTGTGCACAGCTCCTGCTTGCATATTATTTTCGATTGTAACAGCATCAAAGAAGATTGAATCATAAGTACTTATTTGATTTTTTGAGTTCATGGAATACGACACACTAAGATCTTCATAAAATCTTTTTTTGCCACCACCTTCTTTTTTTAAAGGATAAAACCTATTTACTGTAAAAGTCATTTCAGGAAGGCTTACATCAACTTTGTGTGTTTTGGTATTTTGACGATGACTAGCATTTAAAGTAAGAAAGTACTTACCTCCCCAGTTTTTCTGGTATGCAACACTTGACTGGAATTCATTTGACAAGAAATCCTCGGTTGAAACAACATTATATTTAACATAGTTGCCACTTACAATATTCACATCGGCTGAAAACGTACTGTTTGGTCGTGCTTTTGGATCCTGACGATGCGACCATCTAACTTTAAAATCTGTACTCTTCTCATAATCCGGAGCACCCTTTGTCCCAATAACATTTTCAGCATAGCCAAGGTTGAAATCACCACTAAACTTATATCGTTTTTTATATCTAAATCGTGGTTTTACTCCCCAGCCACCACGAGAATAAATATCACCAAGTACCTGGAAGTCCATATATTCATTAATTGCCCAATAATATCCACCATCTTCTAAATAGAACCCCCGATTAGTATATTCTCCAAAAGTTGGGATTACAATCCCTGAAGTTTGTCCGGTTTTATTTGGAAAAAAACCAAAAGGTAATCCCAATGGGGTTGGCATTTGTTCAATTTCCATATATGCAGGCCCTGTTACAATCTTTGAATCCGGTATCACTCTTGATTTTTTGAATTTAAAACCAAAGTGCGGATTTTCTTCAAGGTTACATGTGGTATATTCACCATGAAGAATATTTACGGTATTATCATCTAATTTCTTAACTGTCTCACCATGCAGGAAACCATTTCCATCTTCGGTTACAACATTTGTTATCATACCTTTTTTAGTATCAAAATTATAAGTCATTGTATTTGACTTAAATGTTTGATCACCTTGAGTGAATTCAGGCAGGCCTACCATTTTTCCTGTGGAATCTTCTATACCAGCAGCAAAAACTGTGTTGTTCGAAAGATCGACTTCAATATAATTTGCCTTTAGGGTAATATCCTGATAATTAACCACTGCTTCTCCAAAAAGAAAAACTTTCCGATTTGCTATATCTTGAACTATGGAATCTCTGGCAAACCTTTCAACTTTTGCATCGATTCTTGTTTTCACCTCAGCTTCAACAATAACAGTATCTCCAGTAATACTGGTTGCTATAATTGTATCTCCAATAATTGTGTCATTATAAATCAAAGTATCGCCGAGTGCAATTGAAAGGGAGTCTAGGTTAATATTAGATATGGAGTCTGGTAGTTGACTTTGTGGGCTGGCAATCATACCAATAGGAATACAGCTGATCAACAACAACCAAATATATATTGTTAGTCTAATGAAGTTAGTATTCTGAAACAATGCTGTATTCTTTACTATATTAATTCCTTTATTTAACTGCAAATATAATTCCAAAAATCAGATGCTAAACAGCATCTTTAAATTTTGATTGTTACTATGTGAAACGTGTTTATAATAAAGATATTACAAGATTATAAAAGAAAAAAATAGAATGTTAAAAATCACCATTGCATTTAAAAATGCTACTATTCCAATATTTCCATTTTTAACTCTTCCACGCGGTTGCCACTAGATTTTAGGATGGTGAAATGATATGGACCAACTTTGATCTTTTGATTTAGCAAAGGAATACTATTATGATTGTGAATAACAAATCCTGCCAAAGTTTCATAATCATCAAGCACAGGGATATTAAATTTATACTTTTCATTTAAGTAATCTATCTCCAGTCGAGCTGAGAAGATGTATATATTTTCAGATATCTGCTTTTCAATGTCCTCATCTTTGTCGTGTTCGTCTTCTATTTCACCAAAAATCTCTTCTATTATATCTTCCATTGTCACAATACCTGAAGTACCACCAAATTCATCCAGAACAATGGCTACACTTTTGCGGTTTTCTATGAAGTACTTAAGCAACACGTTTGCAGGTGTAGTTTCAGGGTATGTGTTAATTTCCCGAAGTACATCAATAACATTATCTGGATTGCCAAAAAGGTCAAAAACATGAACATAACCAATAATGTGATCAATGGAATCCTTGTAAATGAAAATCTTAGAATGGCCTGTTTTTACAAGTAGTTTTCTATATTCATCAACATCTTTATTCAACTCAAGACCTATTATCTCCGTACGTGGAATCATACATTCACGAAGTTTAACATGCTTGAACTCAATTGCGTTTTGAATCATTTGTATTTCCTGATTAACATCATCAATCGATTCATTAACAAGGGAATCTTTTACATATTCTTCCAAGTCCAATGCGCTAAAACGGTATGAATCAGTTGATAGCTTTACTCTGAAAATGCTTTTTAAAATTACCTCAGAAATCCCTATGTAAATAAGGATTAATGGATAAAATGCATAATAAAAAATCCAAACAGGTAAGGCAAATGCTTTAAGTATGGCATTGGGACTGATCCTGAAAAGTACTTTGGGAATAAATTCCGCAACTATCAGGATTAATAAGGTTGATAGTATGGTTTGTATTAATAGAATAATGTATTCTGATGGGTTGGCAACAGGTAAAAGGTCTATGATTACCGGCTCTAGTATTTTGGCGGTGGCAATTCCATAAATTACAAGAGCAACATTATTACCAAGTAATAGAGCACCTATGAATCGTGAAGGGTTATGGTAAAAGGCAGATAGAATCCTGGCCGGTATGATTTTACGTTTTAGATCCAATTCCTGCATTAATCTGCTGGAACTTACAAATGCTATTTCCATTCCTGAAAAGAATCCTGAAAGTAATAGAGAAAAAATTATTATAAGCCCGTTTGTACTCATATTCTATGAAAACACAAAAATAGTAATTATAAGGTATCTAGGATAATGTTGTTATGAAACATATCAGGGGTTATTTGTATCATCTACAACTTCTAACTCTCCTTTGATATTATATACCTCATGCTCAGTAAACGCTTCATTCGCCCACATGCTATCTCCAAAAATAGTTTTATCTGGCATAACAAGTTTCACAAAGGTATTTGATTTGATTAGTTTAGTTTTTTGATTCCATACAAGGTTTTCAGTGTAAAGCTCTTCCTTTGTTTCAAAATTTTTGATAACAACATTATTACGGGCATGCATATACTTACGTTTTATGTAGCTGACCCCATAGTTGGCTGTTATATATGATGTTGGATTTCCTTCTTTGTCATAGAATGTTATTTCAAAACCAACTGGAAACTCATTATATTCGTCGTTTCCGAGAAATCTTTTCATTAAAGGGCTTTCAAGTTTAATTTGCACAAAACCTGAATCTGATCTTTGATAGTTTATATCATATGTGGTAATCGCAGCAAGGGTATCTTCAACTTGAGTAATTTCGTTAATCTTAGATAGTGAGTTCTCACATGAAAAAAGCATTACTCCGGCTAATACCAAAATAATGCTTTTTATAAAGTGAGATAACATCTTTTACTTTTATGTTACTTGGCAGCTCTAACTGTAGTAACCTCGTTTATCCAACATTCAATTGTGTAACTATCACCTTCATTAAGGTTGTGGAAAAATAATAACTCAGTTGAAGGGAAATACTTTCGATAAGAATTAATTCTCTTATTCATTGATTCTGCTAAATCAGGTTCAACATCGCGAGCACGTGTGTATTTATCAACTGCAGCCCAATAGGTTACTTTATTAGTTAGTTCATCGTTACCACAATCCTTTGCACTTGCAGCATATAAGTCACCAATAATAGCATATGGTTTACCCGCTTTAGGGTTTAGTTTTGCTGCTTTGAGCGCTGCATTTCTTGCTTTTGAAAAGTTATTAAGAGACATAAAATCTTCAGCCAAGAAAATCAATGCTTTATAAGCTCTGCTTTCATTTTCCATTTTAATTGCCTCTTCAAGATATGGAACTGCTTCACTGTATTTTTCTTCCTTAAGCAGCATTTTACCTATTAAGTAAGCGGATTCAGGTGAAGGCTCGAGTTTATACAAGCCTACTGTTGTATTAAAATATAGTTC
Source organism: uncultured Bacteroidota bacterium (assembly GCA_937901015.1). Taxonomy (GTDB): domain Bacteria; phylum Bacteroidota; class Bacteroidia; order Bacteroidales; family F082. The sequence continues at coordinate 6,139 of CALCGQ010000006.1, forward strand.
TGAATCTATACAGCTTTTCTTATCCAGTAGATTTGTGATTTTCTTAAGAAGGTCAATATCATCCGGAGTTTCTTTATATTTCTTCTGGTATATTCTAACCAAGTCAGTACAATTAGCAAATGGCTCAAATGTATTCTCAATATTACCTTTAATATTGGTGTACATTTCTGTTTTTTTAGTGTCGCCTTTCTTGGTATAGTATTCAATATTAGAGTCGATATAATCGCTTATCATATCATATGCATCTACAACTGCAGTAGTATCGGTATCTCCCTTTTGTGCCATTTTAGTAATAGAGCGGAAATAATAAATATATACAGGACCTTTAGCTCTGTTTTTATCAATCTTTATGGCTTCGCCAAGAATTTCAAATGCTTTAAGGTAGTTTTTTGAAGGTGAAAATTTATACATATCTACACCTTTTCTACCTAGTAATGTGCCTACTTGGGTTTTACCAGTTTTATAATGATTTGGAAAATAATGAATTCTCATATCATAAAGCATCATTATAGTGTCAAATATTGATTGTTTTTCCTGATCATCCTTAGCAAGTTTAAGGTAATGTTCTAATATGTTAATACCATCAACATATAGATTCTCTGTTGCTTTTGGGCAATTCTCTAGTACGTATCTCCAATATTTCGAAGCACTATTAATTATATCGCCTTTTTTACCATTTTGCTTCCATTGTTTATAATCTCCACGGTAAAGTGAAAGGTTTTTCACACATTCAACACTATCGTTACCATATTTTGCTAGGTCGTCTTTAGGAGTAAATGAGTCTTGCGCAGAAACTTGCACTGATAATCCAATCAGTAATGCTAGTGTGAATATTGCAGATTTTAATTTCATGATCAACTTTATTTATTATTATCTGTATTTTCTTTTTTGGAACCAATTTTCCTGTATTGAGACTCCCAGTGAAAAGTTTACGAAGTTTTCCTGGATCAAGTTATTATCGGTTGTGCCTCTTCTTCCAATCTCAACTCCTAAATCAATTCCCGTTTTAGAGTTCTTCAATGGTACACCAAATCCAAAACTTATGCCAAACTCTGTTATGGGTTTACCATAAAAGCTCAAATATGACTGATTATACCGAACGCCTCCTCTATAAGTTAGCCTACGAAACAATGATGATATGTTTGTATGTTTGGGAGTAAACTCTCCTCCTAAGGCTACTCTCCATGAGTTAACAAGTGAGTCTTTTACATCATGAACTTCAAATTCATCCCACTTTTGCCATTCCATTTCAGCACCTATTAACCACCTATCCTCTTGTTTTACAATAAAACCAAGGCCAAACTTAGCGGGTAATACTATATCACCTTTTACTTCGGGCCTGTATTCAATTGTATCCATAACCTGCTCAACAGAGCCATTTTGACCTCCGCTTACGGTTTTGGAAATATAACTAGTTTTGGATGATACATTAAACTTATTGGCATAGGTTAAACCTATCGTAGCTATTGTTTTTTCACTTAATTTGAAGTCATATTGGATACCATAGTCGAGTACAAAATCACCAGCACGTGTAGACTGTTCAACCTTTGTACCAAGTATAAAAACCGAGTCTGGGTAATAAATCATACTTGTACGTGATGATTGACCGAACAAATAAGTAGCATCAATACCAGCTCTTAAGTTTTTGGTGATATTAAACCCGTTACCCCAGAATACTTTATTAAGGCCACCATCTCCTGAAAAAGAATGTACTACATCACTAAATTCTGGGACTTCAATTTTTACTTCAACATTATAACCTATTTTACTATAAGGCATAATACCTATTCCTGATCTCCACCAATTGGTAATTGGAAATCCGGCAAAAATATAACTAAGTGTAGCATCATAACCACTTTCGGTAAGAGTTGTGGTTTTAAGGGTTGTTAAATTTGCAGAAACACCCACCTCAAACAAAAATGATGCAGAGTCTAACGAACCATAGGACGCCGGATTCATGGGGTTTAGTACAGTAGGATTATGAATTGCAATACCTAGCCCACCCATGGACATTGATACGGTGTTCAAGTTCTCACTATAGAGTTGTCCAAGGCCATATCGTGAATATGGTGAGTTAATTCCTGTTTGAGCAAATGAACTAATGCTAAAAACAGTTATTACGAGTAATATAATTGTTTTAATCTTCTTCATTAAAATCAAGGATCTTTTTTAACCCATGTATCACAATATTTGGGCTTGCAAAGATGTTACTTTTTGCCAATTTTTCAAAATATTTATAATCACCACCACTAATAATAGTTTTTAGTGTGGGAAAGCGCGATTCGTATTGGTTTATAACGTTTTCCATTTCTGAAGTTAAACCAATAATTACTCCGGAAAGTATGGATGAATTTGTTGTATTTCCAATTAATTCTATCTCATTAACATCATTAGGCAGATCAACAAGCGGTAATCCATCGGTGAAAGTATTTAATGCCTTAAGTCTCATGTTGAGTCCGGGGCTTATGGCGCCTCCAAGATATTCTCCCTTATTGTTAATCATATCATATGTTACACAAGTTCCTGCATCAATAACTAGAACGTTTTCTTCTGGATATATTGTTGAAGCTGCAGAAGCAATTGCCAATCTGTCTTTTCCAAGAGTTTTTGGTGTATTGTACTTGTTTTTAAAGGGAAGAGGTGTATTGTGTGTTAGTTCAATTACAGACGCATATGTTTCCAGTAGATTAATAATTTTTCTATCGAATTCTGAAACACTGGATAATATGGCAGATTGAATTTCTGGATACTTATTTAGAAATAATGATATGGAATCTGGGGTGATATTTTCAATTACCTTAAAATCTGCAATATCATCATTATTGAAGATTGCAATTTTAGCATTTGTATTGCCTATATCGATTACCAGTTTCAAAGTCTGTTTTTAAAAATAAAGAGCAAAAATAGCACTATGTAATAGTAAGAAGGAAATTTTTATGATTTTTTTTGATAAATTAAAAAAAAGTGTACTTTTGCCCCACCAAAATTTGTTGGTGCCATAGCTCAGTAGGTAGAGCAATGGACTGAAAATCCATGTGTCCCTGGTTCGATCCCGGGTGGCACCACCACTTTGAGAAAGTAAACCCTTGTAATTCATGTAATTACGAGGGTTTTTTTTGATTATACCCTCCTTTATCAGGATTATTTAGGATCAAGCAAACTTTCTGAGGATTTAATAAATAATTGAAAACCGATTAGGAGAATTTTTGTGAAATAATCTTCAAATTTCCTCATGCCGGAATGGCATCAA
>CALCGQ010000007.1 GCA_937901015.1 uncultured Bacteroidota bacterium
TGGAGTTTTTGTATGCTAAGATTGAGTTTATGCTTAAGCAGAAGAATGAAAAAGAAGCAGTGGAAGCAGCCAAAAAAGTACTTGAATATTATCCAAATTCGCCGGATAAGGTTGAGTTACAGAATTTTATTAATTCTATGAATTGAGGTTTTTAACCGCAAAACACGCAAGGTTTCACGCAAAGTACGCGAAGAGTTATGTTTATATGTCGATGATGCTTAAATGTTTGAGCAATAACATCGACTTATAAACCAATTACAACGTAGAATAAAAAAAGCACCAAACACCTTTGCCCATAAATAGCGTTTCTTTGCGATCTATGAGTGAAAATCCTTTTGCAAAGCAACATGAAAAACTCTGCGCTCTTTGCGAAATCCTTCGCGTACTCTGCGGTAAAAAAAGAATCGATGTTTCGTGAAAAGATTTAAACCCTATACATTTTCTCCCTCAATGCCATAACTTTCTCATCAGCAATATAATCATCATAATCCATTAGTTTATCAATGGTTCCATTTGGGGTAAGTTCGATGATTCTATTACAAACAGATTGAATAAATTCGTGGTCATGAGACGACATAAATACGTTTCCAGGAAATTTAGTCAGATTATTGTTAAATGCTTGAATTGATTCTAAGTCGAGGTGGTTTGTAGGTGTATCCAATATTAGTGAGTTAGCATCTTTCAGCATCATTTTACTAATCATACAACGCATTTTTTCACCACCAGAAAGAACATTTACCTGCTTGCGTATTTCGTCGCCGGCAAATAACATTTTTCCAAGGTAACCGCGAATATAAATCTCAGTTGTATCATTTGTAAATTGGCAAAGCCAGTCAAACAAACTCAATTTACTTTTAAAATACTCTGAGTTGTCCAATGGCAGATATGCTGTTGTAATTGTTTGTCCCCATTGGTATGTTCCTGAGTCTGCTTTTTTATCTCCATTAATGATTTCAAAAAGCGCAGTCATTGCCCTAGTATCTCTGGAAAGGAAAATAATCTTATCCCCTCTGTTGGCAACAAAATCAACATCTTTAAAGAGTGTTTTACCATCAATACTTGCACTTAGCTTGCTCACTTCAATTATCTCATCACCAGCCAAACGCTCTGGTTTAAAAATAATACCGGGGTATTTTCTGGTAGAAGGTTGAATATCGTTGATATTTAGCTTCTCAATCATCTTTTTCCGACTTGTTGCCTGTTTTGATTTCTTAACATTGGCACTAAATCTGGAAATAAATTCCTGGAGTTCTTTCTTCTTGTCTTCGGCCTTTTTATTTGCTTTCTGTTGTTGACGAAGTGCCAATTGGCTGCTTTGATACCAGAAGCTGTAGTTACCGGCAAACATCTGGATTTTATTGAAATCTATATCAACAGTATGGGTTGAAATTGCGTCAAGGAAATGCCTATCATGACTAACAACAAGTACAGTATTTTGATAATTTATAAGATAATTTTCTAGCCATGTTACTGTGTCAAGGTCAAGGTCGTTTGTTGGTTCATCAAGTAGTAAGTTATCAGGATTTCCAAAGAGTGCCTGTGCAAGAAGTACTCTTACCTTTTGCTTTCCGCTAAGATTTTCCATCAACGAATAATGAAGATCTTCTTTAATCCCTAAATCACTCAATAGGTTGGCTGCATCACTTTCAGCATTCCAGCCTTCCATATCAGCAAATTTTTCCTCAAGGTCAGCTGCTTTTAGACCATCTGCATCTGAAAAATCTGGTTTGGCATATATCTCATTTTTCGCCTGCATGATTTCCCAAAGCTGGCTATGGCCTTTCATTACTGTATCAAGTACAGAAAATTTATCAAATGCAAAGTGATCCTGACTTAGAACACTTAGTCGTTCACCTGGATCCATTCCAATATGTCCTGTTGCTGTATCAATCTCACCTGCAATTGCTTTGAGAAGTGTAGATTTACCGGCACCATTGGCACCAATCACACCATAACAATTACCGGCATTGAACTTCATGTTAACGTCATTGAATAATACTCGTTTGCCAAATTGAATCCTTAGATCTGTAACTGTAATCATATCGTTGAAGGGAGTTATTACTAAATAAGGGGATAGTTTTAAAAAGTTTGCAAAAGTAGTTTAAAATCAGTACGATAATACAAAAAAGGTTAATTACAATGTTGTTCTAACTTTCGTGAAGCTTTTCGTCATTGATTTTGGCACAATATACCAAAAAATATCCTTCTTGCAAAGTATGCAATAATTTCCTACTTTTAGCATCTAGATCCACTATCCAAGAAATAAAGAGATCTGAACTTATCAAAAACTAACCAAAAAACTAATGAAGATGAAAGCAATTAATTATTTAGTAGCAGTGTTCATTTTAATAATGAGCAGTTTTTGCGGACAGTCGCAAAACTATATTATAGATGAGGTAATTACCTTAGACTCTAGTAATTCCAGCCTTCGGTATGGGCGACAATCACTTGTTCGGGATAATTCAGGAGCCATCCATATGTTTTATATCCAACATGGTAATTCGGCGGATTACCTAATTATGAGATCTACTGTTGATGAGGGTAGTAATTGGAGTGTTTCTGATACTATTTCGGTTCATCTGCTTACTTCAACGGCCATAAGGTATTTAGCACTTGCTCCTTCTGCAACAGTTGATGAGCAGAATTTTTTACACATATTATATGAATATAGAGGGTTGCCTCTTTATAATACAGGTTGGTCAGATTATCCTCCTTCACATATAAATTATGTAACGAACAAAACAGGAAATTGGGTTACTGATGTTGATGTTATTAATGATTATGAAATTCAGTTAAGTCAGGGAAATGGAGCTACTGTAAGTTACTTAAACAGTAGTCAGATTATTAATTATAATGAACACCAACATTATTTAGCGTATGATTATGCATGGTGGGCAACTAAATACAACATTGTTTATTCAAATAATATTGCTGGTAACTGGCTTTCAGGAAGTGCACTACACACCTTTGATCTAGGTGAATATGACAATATTATGATTAATGCACCTTCAATGGTAATAAATAATGACTCTTTATTTTCACTTTGGTACCAAAGGGCAGATTGCAGAGTAGAAATGAAATCATTTTCTGGAGGGGATTGGTCATCACTAAATGTACTGTATAACGATGTCATTTTTCCAGCACCAGCACCTTCTTCCTATAACGTAAGGGTAGGAAGTTGTTTTAATAATGATGAAGCAAGGGTTGCCATGTTTAGAACACCTGAAGAAAACTTTAATGAGCTTCTATTGCTAAATAAAAGTAAGAATCAATCATGGAGAGCGGACACAATGATGTTTGATTATACTTATTCAATGGTAAATCCTTCAATGATACTGGATACAACATATATTTTTCTTGTTTATAGTAATGATGATGTTAATGGAAGTGCCCTTGTAAAACATACCAGCAGTGATGGTTTTATATCAAGTTCACCATTAATAACAAGTGATAGTGAAAAGTTATATAATTTAATACCTTCAGATAACTCTGTTAATCCAATTGCATATTTGGTATTTGATGCTGCAGAAAACATGTACTATTTAAAAATTGGAAGAATTAATGATATTGTGAGTTCAATACCTCCTAATTCACAAAATTCGTCGTCTAATGTTGAATTGTACCAAAACTATCCGAATCCATTTTTTATAAATACAAAACTATCCTATTCTGTTTCTAAGCATAGCAATATTAAAATTGAAGTATTTAACTTGATGGGAGAAATAGTGGAAACATTAGTAAATGAGCATAAAAATCCCGGTAGTTATACTGTAGATTTTAATGCAGCTAATTTGCCTGAAGGAATTTATTATTACAAGATAAATTCTCAAGGATATTCTAAAACAAAAAGCATGGTATTGCTCAAATAATCTTGTGCAACTCAAAATTATAAGATAGCTACCAATTAAAATTCTTAAACTATTTTTTTGTATTGGCTAAGGCGCGTTTCAACAAAGTAGCATAAATAGGCTCATTGCCAAGTTGTGCTGTTATAACAGATGCCGTTACTGTTGTAATGATCAGAGGTAATATCAATTCATAGTTTGAAGTCATTTCAACGGCTAGTACTAAACCTGTAAGTGGTGCTCTTACAGTGGATGCAAAAATTCCAGCCATTCCGGCCACAGCAAAAATCCCAGGATGTGAAACTATCCCAGGGAAAAAGTATTCCATGGTGGTGCCGAAAAGCATCCCAAATACAACTCCAAGGGCAATCATGGGAGCAAAAATGCCTCCTGGAACTCCGGTTCCATAGCTGAAAATGGTAAGAATCATCCTGCCAATAAAAATAAATATCAGCATATAAACTGTAAATGAATGATCTAGCACTTCCCGTATAGTTCCATATCCACCACCAATCATTTCTGGAAATAGAATTCCAATAACAACAATCACAACTCCACCAATTATTCCAGTTAGTATTATTCCTTTTCGGGATATATCCTTGAATAGATCAAGCACCAAGATCAATAGTTTATTAAATGCATAACCAATTAGGCTAAACAAACCACCTAGAAGGATAAACATCCAAATTCCTGAAATATGAGGTGTATCGAAAACGGTCATTTGAATAACAGGATGTGCTCCAACCAGCAATCGTACAACAAAGTCCGCTGTACCCGATGCCACCATTATTGCTGCAATGGAATAGAAATTATATCGAAAGTGACCATGCATTTCCTCAATTACAAAGATTATTCCCGCGAAAGGTGCATTGAATGCACATGCTAGTCCGGCAGCTGCACCGGAAGACACAAGTGGATTTGTATTATCTTCATGTTGTTTGAATACATCTTTTACCATTTTGCCTACATTGGCTCCTATTTGAATGGTGGGACCTTCTCTTCCAAGTAATAATCCACTTCCTAGAGAGAATAATGATGCTATAAACTTTATGGGTAATACTCTTTTCCACCTTAGAGGTCTAATGCCATCCAGAGCTCCTTCAATCTCCTGAACTCCACTCCCGGCAGCTTCTGGCGCAAACTTTTTTACTAATAATAATGCTACAGTTATGCCAATTATTGCAAATAGAAATGGCCATATCCAACTAATAAACCCATTGTCACCTGCATTGTTAAATAAGCTGTTTCTGAATTCTGAAATATAGTCCAGAAAGAGCCTGAATGCTGATCCAATCAAACCTGCGACAATCCCGACGATAAATGCATAGAATATGAGTTTGAGGTTTTTTTTGTCAGCATCAACAAATCGTTGATCTAACTTCCATGCACTACCATGTTTTATTTCGGGTGACTTCATTAAAATGGAGTTTACACAAAGGTAGTTTTTTTGGGTTTTGAACCATGTAAGGAATTTAAGTTCATATAAGCTTTTTTTATTTCTTATATTTCCTCATATGTCTTATATGGTTTACTACTTTGAACCATGTAAGGAAT
>CALCGQ010000008.1 GCA_937901015.1 uncultured Bacteroidota bacterium
TTATCTTTTATAAAAAATGCAAAAGGGATAAGAGTTATTGTACCAATTAAAAATCTTATTCCATTGAATGCAAGAGGTCCAAGGCTATCCATTCCAGCCTTTTGGGCAACAAATGCAAAACCCCATACCACTGCAGCCAGAACTAGTAACAGTTCAGAACCAAAACTAAATTTATGTTCCGTTTTCGTGACCATATTAATAATGTAAATATATCATAATAAATTCTTCATTGATGGAAAGTTAGGGATACATTTTCTTAGCTTTGCAGCGGAGAGTTGCCGGAGTGGTCGAACGGGGCGGTCTCGAAAACCGTTGTGCCTTCGCAGGCACCAAGGGTTCGAATCCCTTACTCTCCGCAAAAGGAAACCTGCAATCGTTTTATTTGATTGCAGGTTTTATTTTTTATAAAAACTCAAAACTCGTTTGATGTTTGCAATAAAAAATAAAAATTTTAAATCTTCGCAAGAAGATTTGTGGGTTTCTATGCTTGCCCTGGATAACTTTTTTTTTGGGATCATGCATGTAATCCCTTACTCTCCTCAACCTGTCTAGACAGGTTGGAAGGAACCCCACAACTTTAGTTGTGGGATACTATGTTTTCACTATATTCCAACATTGGAATATACGAAGTTAGTACCTAAAAATAATCCTGTTTTCAATAAAAATCAAAGTCATATTTTTTCATTAATAATCAATTTTGACACCAACTTAAGTGGTAGTTAACTATATTTGTTTAACCTGAATAGGATTTATAGAATATTAGGTAGTACTTGAAATACCTTCCACTTATTTGTGATAGTAATATAAAGCCAGATCTTATGAGAGAAAAAAAACTAAAAATTTACGATGAATTAGTTTCCAAGTGTAATCGCTTTAAGCGCAAAGGAAAAACAATGCCATATACTTCAGCAAACGGATACATGTTTTCATTATTCAATAAAGCTGATCAAATAGGAATCAGATTCTCAAAGGAAGTGCAAGAAAAGTGTATAGATGAATATAAAACAACACTTTATAGTTCCTATAACTCCATAATGCATGGGTATATACTTATCACTAATGAAATGTTAGATGATTTAAATAATGTAGCAAAGCTACTAGATGAAAGTTATGATTATGTGATGAGTCTTGAACCCAAATAATACATCAATATCAACGGCACTTATTATCGAGATCATAATGCATGATACTAATTCTAATCTCAAAACCGTTGTATTCAATTAAAAAATAAAGAAATATGAAAGATACAAGTTACCCTAGATCATTTTCTCATATAGGAATTACTGTTCCTGATATTGAAAAAGCTGTTAAATTTTATTCAGAAGTGATGGGATGGTATGTAATTATGACACCATCAAAAGTTAAAAAAGAAAGTGATACTGCCATTGGACAAATGTGTATGGATGTATTTGGAGATAATTGGGAAGATTTCGAAATAGCTCATATGTCTACATCAGACGGTATAGGAGTTGAACTGTTCTCATTTCCTCATGGAATTAAAGAAGCACCTGCTTTTAACCCATTTAATACGGGACTTTTTCATTTTTGTGTTCAGGATCCCAATATTGAAACATTGACAAATAAAATTGTTGAATATGGTGGAAAACAACGGATGCCAATTCGAGAGTATTATCCAAATGAAAAGCCTTACAAAATGGTTTATGTTGAAGACCCATTTGGAATTGTATTCGAGATATACACTCATAGTTATGAGCTAACTTATTCTTCAGGAGCTTATCAAGATTAATGAAAATGGAAGTAAGTATTATTTTAATAAAGTTACACACTAATAATTCAAAAACTTGTTTGCTATTTGAATAAAATGAAAAAAATAAAATTAGTATCAACTATTTCATGTCCTTTATGTGGACACAGTAAGGTTGAAAAAATGCCAACAGATGCCTGTCAGTATTTTTATGAATGCGATAATTGCGGAGTTGTTATAAAGCCAAAGGAAGGAGACTGTTGTGTTTATTGCTCATACGGATCAGTTCCATGTCCTCCAATACAGGAAAATAAAAGCTGCGGGGACTCCTCTTGTTGTTCCTAAATTAAGTTGTAACCAAGAAGAGTTTAAAAGTAATATGGATCTATTAGTACAACTCTTTTCCAATAATTCACACCAAATAATGAATAGAATAAATATATTATTAATTGTTAGTTTGGTTTTTTCCATACCACAGTTTACCAACAGCCAATCCATCAAAAACACCAAGTTCTTGCAAAATGTAGGAATTACAGATAGCATATACTCCACAACTTTAGAGGAGACCAGAACTTATTATGTGCAGCTACCTATCAATTACAATCTAAGTGATGATAAAAAATACCCGGTAGTATTTATTTTGGATGGAGAAGTACTATTGCCTACAGTTAATAATGTTCAAAGTTTTTATAGCGGTGGTTTTACACCTGAAATGATTTTGGTTGGTATTTCAAATGCTAATAATAGAACTAGAGACTTAACAACATCGAAAATAAATGAGATGTATGGAATGCCATTTAATGAAAAGAATGGTGAGGCAGCTAGTTTTATTAAATTCATTGAATATGAACTGATTCCCGAAATAGAAAACAAATACCCTGTTACCAATTTTAGATCACTTATTGGTCATTCTTATGGAGGTTTGTTCACGATTTATACATTAGTCAATTATCCTGAGTTGTTTACAAACTATTTAGCCATTGACCCAAGTCTTGATTGGGATAATCAAAAACTAATATTAGAGGCCGAAGAAAAACTAGCACAAAATAATTATAACGGAAAATCTTTATTTATGTGTCTAAGTGGGCAATTGCATATGCAGGATCCTAATATTACCATTGATAACATAATGCTCGATACTTCAGAATTTACATTATTTGCAAGGTCTAATATTGCTTTTTCAAAAGTGTTAAAGCAACACTCTAATAATGGTTTGTCTTTTGAATGGGAATTCTATCCTAAGGATTTACATGGAACCATACCATTTCCATCCCTTATGGATGGTTTAATATCTAATTTTGATTGGTACCAGATGGAAAACACCAATAAATTCAACTCACCCAATACTTCAAAGGAAGAATTATATGAGATTGTAAACTACCGTGCAAAAAAACTCGAAAAGCATTTCAGATATGTAGTTCCACCATATCCTGAAGATCTCTTTAATGCACTAGGATATATGAGTTTAGATATGGATCAACAAGGAAAGGCAAAAATGTTCTTTGAATTTGCAATTGAATACTACCCAGGTAGTCCAAATGCATACGATTCAATGGCAGATTATTATGAAAGAAATGAAGATTTAAGCAATGCCTTAATTTATGTGACTAAAGCTTATGAATTAAGTAAGAATGATTATCATAAGCAAAGAATTGAGACATTAAAGAATAAATAGACAATGTAATTTTTTCGAGACTATTTAATAAATCAATTATTTAGTTTTCATAGGAATAATAAAGGAAAAGCTACTCCCCTTTCCTAGCTCACTTTCAATTATCATTTTACCATTATGAGCTATTATCAAATCATTACAAAGGATTAGTCCAAGTCCGGTCCCTTTTTCTCCGGCTGTACCCGTTATACTGTTTATATTATCATCCCAATTAAATAGTGAATCCATTGTTTTTTCTGTCATTCCTGTGCCAGAATCAGTAATTGAAAATTTAACATTTTCATTTGTTCTAACCACGGATATATGTATCTCAGAATTAGGATAGGAAAACTTTATTGCATTGTTTAGTAAGTTTCTGATTACTGTATTGATCATGTCTTCATCAAAAGGTATGGCTTCAGTAAATGATATTTCCTTAACAATATTTAGTTTTTTGTTCTCAATTATACTGGCTGCAATTTGAATATTCTTTTCAACTAGTTCAGATAAAATTCCATTTCGAGGCCTGAATACCAACTGATTTTTCTGTTTTAACGACCATATTAACAGATTCTCAAGTAACTCATACGTTGTTTTTGACGATTTCATTAGATTAGAAAACAT
>CALCGQ010000009.1 GCA_937901015.1 uncultured Bacteroidota bacterium
GCAAATCATAAAATGAAATTTTCTCTGGCTATTGGAGGGTTGTTCCTACTGGGCGGAATTATGATCAATTATATGATTACTGGTCCTATGTGGTTTACGGTTACCGATATTGTTATTGCATATATTCCCATGGCATGGATAGGTGGAAGAATTGCACTTAGTATGTCAAATAGTAAGTAGTTATGCTAAGATTGTAAAAAGGTTGGATAAATAAACTAATAATACTAAGATGGATAAAGCATTGGCAACGATGATCGACAATATGCCTGAGAAAACAGGTAAATCATTGGATGAATGGAAAAAGATTCTTACTTCTAAAGCTTTTGAAAAACACTCGGAAGCGGTAAAATTCCTAAAATTTGATCACGGAGTAACTCATGGTTTTGCAAATACAATTGTAACTCTTTCCAAAGATAAATCGGAAGCTCCAGATGATCTTGTGGTTAATCAATACAAAGGGAAAGAAGATCTTAAAAAGATATATGATGCATTAATAAACCTAGTAAAGGTTTTTGGTGACGATGTGATAATAACTCCAAAAAAAGGAAGCGTTAGCCTCATTAGAAAAAGACAGTTTGCTCTGATTAAACCAGCCACCAAAACCAGAATAGATCTCGGACTCAAAATCAAGGGCAAAGAACTAACTCAACGACTTGAGAATTCAGGACCATTTGGCACCATGTGTACTCATAGAGTTCAAATAACTAGCTTAGATCAGATCGATAAAGAGCTCTCGGGGTGGCTAAAAGAGGCCTACCTAATGTCGAAATAACCAAATCATCATTTACAGTAAAAAATCGCTAAATTTTATGGTGATTTAGCATTGATTTCATACTAGTTAATAATTAGTATTTTTAGCACCTAAATTTTATCTATGTATACTAAAAGTACTTACAGAGCTGATCAAATGGTCCTCTGGACACGTTACGAAACATTGCTTTTTATTTTTATAAGTCTCTTATGGGCATCTGCCTACTATTTTCTCGACCTTGGATGGCTGAAGATTCCTTGGACACCTCTAGCTCTGATTGGTACAGCTGTGGCATTCGTCATTGGTTTTCAAAATAATGCAGCATATGGAAGAATATGGGAAGCTCGCAAAATTTGGGGTGGCATTATTAATACATCCCGCTCCTTTGGTGTTTTTGTGCAAGATATGATTACGAATGAACATGCTCTTCAAAAGATGAGTGAAGAAGAGTTACATGCAGAAATGAAAACTCTCACATATCGACACATTGCATGGATGACTGCATTGCGCCACGCAATGAGGGTTCTGAAACCTTGGGAAACAACCTCTAGTCACAGAACTAATTCTGAATGGGGCCATAAGCCACCAGAACGTGAATCGACGTTGGAGGATGATTTAAAACCATATCTTTCTGACAGTGATATTGAGTATATTTCTAATAAAGACAATAAGCAGACAGCGATACTATATTTGCAATCGCATCATCTGAGAGCCTTAAAGGAAAAAGGCATAATATGGGAATTTTCATTTCTTGAGCTAGAGTCGGAAGTCAAAGATTTATTTAACCTCCAGGGTAAAAGTGAGAGAATTAAGAATTTTCCATATCCAAGGCAATTTGCAACACTGAATCACTTTTTTATGTGGATATTCGTATTGCTACTTCCCTTGGCAATGATGCCTCAATTTTCAGCAATTGGTAATGATATTAAGGAAACCTACCCAATAATTTCTAACTACTTTATTTGGTTTTCCATTCCATTTTACGTTGCTGTTGCATGGGTTTTTCACACAATGGAACGAATTGGAAGGACAGGAGAAAATCCATTTGAAGGCACTGCCAATGATGTTCCTATTTCAACAATTGCCAGAGGAATTGAAATTGATCTCAGACAAAATTTAGGTGAACCCAAAGATGAAATTCCAGACCAATTTCTCCCGAAATTTCATACTCAATTCTAGGATTTTTTATTTACTTACTTCTTCAGAAGAAAATCTCTCGTAGAGGTAAACAAGAATAGTAAATGAAATTAATACTTTTGAGGCCTATTATCCTAACAATTATCTTCTGTATAAGTTGGTAATAGTTGTCTATTTAGAATCATATTTAAGAGGGTTAATATAGCACAACAAGACAGTATGATGGAATTAGAGTCTTCTATATAATATTGAATGCATAATGCTGTCAGTTCATATCATTGGTAGTTTTGTAATTTTATGGTGAAAAAATATACATATGCCAGAACGTGTAATTAAAGTTATTCTTCCTCCTGAGCATGCAAAAGATGCGATGGAAATCCTTGATAGTCAGCCAAATTTAACTTATTGGCAAGAAGAATTATCCAAGAAAAACTTCATTGCAAGTATGCTTTTGGATTCCACACAAAGTGAATCAATCATGGATTTGTTTGAAAAGAAATTTTCAAAAGTTACCGGGTTTAAGTTGATACTGTTTCCGGTAGAGGCTTCTCTACCTCGCCCTAAAGAGGAAAAGAATCCCCCCACCGTTGTCGATGAAAAAAAGGAAAAAACTAAGTTTAGAATCAGCAGGGAAGAACTTTATTCAGATATTGTTGAGAGTTCTAAATTGAACAATGTTTTTATTCTGATGACAATCCTATCCACAGTGGTTGTAGCCATCGGATTATTAAAAGATAATGTAGCCGTGATAATTGGGGCTATGGTTATTGCTCCTTTTCTGGGTCCAAATGTAGCACTTGCACTATCATCCGTACTTGCAGAAAAGAAATTGGGTTCTGATGCCATGAAGGCTTTAGTCGCAGGAGGACTAATCGTTGTAGCACTTGCCGTATCTATGGGTTTATTAATCGATGTTGATCCAGGTATGACTGAGATTTCTTCACGAACAACTACTTCTTATTCAGATATCATACTGGCACTTGCGTCAGGGGCTGCCGGTGTATTGGCTTTTACAACTGGAGCTTCTGCAGCTGTTATTGGAGTAATGGTTGCTGTTGCCTTATTACCGCCTTTAACGGTATTTGGATTATTGCTTGGAGCTGGTCAATATGAACTGGCTTTGGGTGCTTTACTACTCTTTATTACCAACATTATTTGTGTGAATTTAGCAGGGATTGCAACTTTCCTTTTTCAGGGAGTAAGCCCAAGAACATGGTATGCAACTGGCAAAGCTAAAAAGGCCACTCGAAGATCTCTAGTATTATGGATTATCACTTTGGCACTTCTTGCTACAATTATATTTATATGGAGTAATTAAAATGAGGATTACTAGTTTCTTTGTACAACTTTGAAATTATGGCCGAAAAGACATTTCAAGGATACTAACAGTAAATTATAGATTGAAGGTAACTTGATACAGGCTTTCTTTTGGATTTTCCAACCTTAGAATCAGCTGATAATCAACCTTATATTTAGGAAAAGACTTTCTTAACCTTTCGATGATAATTTCTAAATCTCCCTCCTTATCTTGACCCATAAAAACAAATAAGCCTTCTTTAGGATCAATAAATTTATCAGCATTCCAAAAATGGTTCCAGTGAAAAAACTGATCTGACCAACTCACATAAAATATACTTTTTGGGTATTCTATACGGAGTTTTTCTTGAAAAGTAGTTTTCAGATTACCACATAATAAATATGCATTGTTTAATGCAAATTCAGGGAATGGACTACCTGCAAAATGTGCATCAATAATTATTGGAATATCCCTATTAGTGATACTTATTATCTGCTCTGATCTTTCAGAATAAAGTTTGTGCTCAGCTGACATTTTGTTCGTTTTCTTTATAAATGCTGGTACTTGAGTAAGGATAGTTATTGAGAAAAAAACAAAAATAATGAACGAGAAGAAAGGCTTTAATTTGTCAGTCAGAATCAACCGTTTAGCATATTCAACAATCAAATAAAAAAGCCCAGCCTGAAATAATAAAGTCGGGAAATAATAGCGATAAGCAAAGTGTTTAGTAATCAGAAATATTGAAAAGGAAATACTAAGAATGATTCCCAATGAAATCAGGTTTAACCTCCTAATTTGAATATCATTTTTTATGATCTTGAAGGAATAGATAATCAGAATAACCACAATGATTATTAGAGTAGGAAATAGTTTATTTAGCTTAAGTAGTAGAAGTAACCTTGTAGGGATTTCACTCCACATCATAAATCCGGACCCGCCTTCTCCCCAATTGCCACTATTAATAAGCATATTTCCAAACCATGATATGGATTTTGATAAATTAAAGATCAGTGGAAATGCAAATAATAGTGTAAATACCATGCAGTATATACCATATTTCATTAGTTGAGGAAATTTCCTGATAATAAAGACGGGCAAAAGCAAGAATGGAAGGTAAGAGAATTTGATGGCCATACCTAGTCCTCCGATCATAGCCAAATACAGGAGTTGCTTATTATTAAGTTTCTCCAATGAATCATCATATATAAACCTAATCAAAAAACCTATCATCAATAATATTGGAACAATCATTAAGCTTTCAGGAGTAAGTCTGCCAAATACATTTAATGCATAAATATTTCCAAATGGCATTAGTTGAATAATCAATGTTAGCCAGATATCATTTGAATACTTTGCTACTTTATGTCCTACTATGTACATCACCATTGCTATAATAATGTTCATGGTTACAATTGCTGCTGTAAGAAATAATTCAGGATGATCAATAACATTATCTGAGATGGAACCGGGAATAAATAAACTTACAGGCCAGGATGATATGGCGACTATTATTTGTAATGGTGTTCCTGGATGATCAACATAGGGCGTTGCCAGATTAAAAAGTGCAATGTTTATTCCATTGAGTAAATGAAAATAGTCGGGATCAGTAACACGCTGATAGAAATAGCCAAAATATGAATGAGCAATTAAACTTGATACGAGAAAACCAATGGGAATAATCAACAAAATAACCTGTAATACCTTTTGATTATTGAAAATTAACGGACTGGTTTTTATCATCACAGCAAGTCTATTGAGTAAGTGACAAAACTAAAAAAGATAATTAGACATTTTCCGTTTTTATTAATGTTACGCATTATTTCTAGCTGATAAAAGTATTATATTTGATTTATATTAATGGAATCACACATAAACCTAAAAAATTAATTATGAAAACATGCCTCCTTACTCTGGTTATGTTGTTGTCTATAAGCACTATGGGGCAATATGCGTTTGATAGCTGCTTAGTTGCTTATTATCCATTTGATGGAAATGCAATTGATGTTATTTATGAAAATAATGGAGTTGTTGATGGAGCAGTTTTAACATATGATAGATTTGGTGTTGATTCATCAGCTTATTCTTTTGATGGGATTGATGATTTTATTTTGGTTCCAAATGCTCCACAAATAAACCCTCAGAATATCACACTGTGTGTTTGGTATAAAACAGTTTCGTTTGAAGGAATTGGCAATAATGCAATTGTTGAAAAACCCTTCGATATTCTCGATGAGCCCTATTATCAATACCATATAGGAGTAGTAGGTGATCAATATACTAATAATGCATATTCACGTTTTCAAACTGACTTATCGGTTGATTCAGTTCGGGTTAAGCATTATACTCAAGATAATTTTTGGACAGTTGGAGAGTGGTATTTCCTATGTAGCTCATTTGATGGCCTATATTATCGCACATATATTAATGGTATTCTATTTGACAGCACATATAGCCCTGGAACCGTAACCAGTTATGACCGCGACATGTATATTGGTAAGTTTGGGAATTATGAATCTTATACTCCGGGAGTTATTGATGACATAAGAATTTATAGCTGTGCATTGGATCAAGAATCCATAACAGTACTATACAATGCTGATTATACAAATGTTGAAGTTGTTGATATTAATCCACAAGTCAAAATTTATCCAAATCCCACAAGAGAGAATATCGTAATTGAATATTATACAAAGATTGGTAAGATATCAATGAGCAATATATTAGGAGCGGTAGTTTTGAATCAAGAATTAATATCCAATCAAATTAATCTTAGTGATTATAAAACAGGATTGTATTTTCTTAAAGTGTTTGATGAGAATGGTAGTTTAATTGCCGCTGAAAAGGTTATTAAGAAATAATAGATGACATTTCAATCAGTATTGATAATAGCTGCAATAGCATTGTGGTTATACGTATCCATAACTGCCATAGATCTTAGAAAAGCCATACTAGCATTTCTGAGTGGTCAACCGCTACCTCCACATTTTGAAGTTTTCCCATGCCGTGTTTCAGCGCATTATAAGCAGATGTTGTATAAGAATGATAAGTTCTATCGAGAATTGTCGCCAAAGCATCAAAAAACCTTTGGTAGTAGGTTGATGAAATTTCTGGAAGGAAAATATTTTGATATGAGAGATGGGTTGAGGCTTTCAACTGAGATGGAAGTTCTCATTGCATCAGCTGCTGTTAAAATTACCTTTGGACTAAGGAATTTTGAATTCGAGCGTTTTCACACCATCATAATTTACTCCGATGAATTTTATTCCAATGCATCTGAGTTATATGTAAAAGGGGAAACAAATTCCTCTGGGGTGATTGTGTTTTCATGGAAAGACTTAATGTATGGAGCTTCAATACCAGATGATTCGATTAATCTGGGATATCACGAGTTTGCCCATGCTTTATTTATTGAATATCTGCTTGACCCTTATGAGAGTAAGTTTAAGGAGTATTACAGGGAGTGGCTGGTATATATAAGCAACAATGATAAACTGGAAGAAGCTACACAAAAACAAATTTTTAGAGATTACGCAGCAGCCAATGAAATGGAGTTTTTTGCCGTTGCATTGGAGAACTTTTTCGAAAAACCAGATCATTTTAAGAAGGAGTTACCACACCTTTATTCTTTGATGGTTGAAATGCTAAATCAAGATTTATCCAAAAAGTAAAAAGCCGTTTCTGAGGGGTGCCTTTATGGATAGAAGTTTAATGGAAGGGAATCCTCACAAGGTATTGAAATGCCATTGCCAAAATCTCCATTTCCTGCAAAAATGTTCTTTAGGAATAGCCAGGGGTAATCAATAATATGGTTAAGTTAAAAATCATTTTATGCCTGATAATATTATGTGTTGTTTACTATATCTATATAAAGTATCTCGAGAAATTTCATATCATTACACCAGCAGATGGTTACTTTGGATGAAATTAGCAATTACTAAAAAAGAGAATTTTAATAAATAAAAAAGACGAAAACTAAGCCATCTTGCTAAATCAGAAAAATGACTTAACTGAATCCTGATTTAATTTGTTAAATCACGTTAACTTATCCTCCCAGTAGAATTACACGAATATTCAATAGTTCTCTACAAATAATAAAAATATCGTGGCAAATACTTATTTGATTTGTAATAACTCAATGGTGCTTATATCTTTATGCCTAAGAATTACAAATTAAACCAACGTACTATGAAAACCTCCATTAGATTAATACTACCAGTAGGCTTACTAACAGTTATTTTCTTCTTAATTATCACAGGATGTGAAAAAGAAATTACAGATATTGAAGACTATGGCGACCCTGTCATTTCAACAACAGGTGAAGCCATCATAAATCGTGATGGAGGTACTATTAGTGTTGGCGATGAAGCATCAGCTATTTATGGTGCCAGTATTGAAATTCCTCGTGATGCCCTTGATGAAAACGTGGATATAAAAATTGTTGCTGGAGCCAAAGAAAATATTGACGGTGAATTGGTGCAGACCATAGAGTTCTTACCCAAAGGATTGACTTTTACTGAACAAGTGGTGATTGGCATACCTTGGTCATCCGATGATCAAAACAGCTCAAACTCAAGGATATATTATTATGATGATGAAAATTCCGCTATCGAAGAGCTAACAATAACAAATGTAGATGAAGGAAAGAAGATCACTTATGGCTTAACCAGTCATTTTAGCCGGTTTTTTAATAAACGGCAATACTATTTGTTGGATTATAATATAATGAAAAAAAATAATCAATTTTCGGCCTATGTTAACTTGTATACGCCTTTATTAGATATCTTACCAAGGCTAAAGGATTCACCCTATGCAAATGCCGAGGAAATCATTATTAACAATAATGGTCAAGAGGATTGTTTTACAAAGCTTAATTTTAGTCTTTATAAAAAAGATAAGAACCATGAGTACTATACAGAACAAGTTGCCAATCAGCATTTTTATATAAAATATGATGAAACAGTTGAAGGATGGAATGCGTACGTTTACCGTTATGATAATCCACATTTAAGTACTAACCAGCCTGTTGAGATTTTTCACAAATCAGGTTTAACTTTTGAGCAATTGGAAGAAGATTGGCTTTCGGGTTTCGCTGTAATAGCGAGCTTTAACCAAAATTGTTTTTGGGATGCCAATTTTTCTTATGATGAAGATGACCAGTTTGAGATATCCGCATCATGGAATCTTGTTAAACAATTTAGACCCATCTATTCCTCTCAAGTATGGTTATGGAGTTATGGTTCGTTTAGTAGGTTAAAAACATTTAATCAGCTAAATGTTTTTACTGGAGATGAAAATAACAATAATATTGATGATATGTATGAAGGAGACAATAATCCTCCTGCTATTCCTTCAAATCCACAACCCTTAAATTCTGCTTTGGATGTATCGGTAAATACCAATTTGCAATGGTCATGTTCAGATCCTGATGGAGATGATATTACCTATAAAATCTATATTGGGACTAACTCAACACCACCATATGTGGGGACAACTGAAAACTCATCTGCTTATACCCCTTCCGGTTTAACCGAGAACACGACATATTATTGGTTTGTGGATGCTACAGATCCAGGTGGATTGACATCAACTAGTCCGGTTTGGACTTTTACAACAGAGTCGGGTGGTGGAAGCATTGGTTGTGAAGGCGTAACCAGCGTAGACTATGAAGGCAGCACCTATCATACCGTTGAAATAGGGGAGCAATGTTGGTTTAAGGAGAATTTAAATGTGGGAACCATGATTGCTGGCTCAAACAACCAGTCAAATAATAGTGTTATTGAAAAATACTGCTACAACGATGATGAACAATCTTGTGATTTGGATGGTGCCTTATACCAATGGGATGAGTTAATGCAATATGCTAGTAATGAAGGGGCACGAGGCATTTGTCCTTCGGGCTGGCATATCCCAACTGAAGCAGAGTGGAAAACACTTGAAGGAACTGTTGACAGCCAGTATGGCGTTGGTGATCCTGTGTGGGACAATACCGACTGGAGGGGTTTTGATGCCGGTAATAATCTAAAATCCACTTCTGGTTGGTTCCTTAATAATAATGGCAGTGATTCATATGGGTTTACTGCGCTACCAGCAGGATATAGAAGTACATCGGGAACTTTTAGTGATAGGTCTGTTGGTGGAAAATTCTGGACATCATTATCTAGTATGAGGATGTTAGCCTTTAATAATGATAAAGTGTTAAAAAGTTCCGAGGACAAGAGTAATGGTTATTCTGTAAGATGTATTAAGGATTAATCATCCTAATTATTAGATCTACTATTTTTATCTACAATATATTTCAATTGTTTTATTCTGACAAAATGATTGATTAATACTAATCAGCTAATGTTATCCAATACTATTACAAACTAACCATTTGATCAATAGGAATGAATTTGGTTTTGGAACAGATCTGTGTAGGTCTTATTGCTAAAGAATTGAAGAGAGTTAATAACATCAAAAGTATAACTAAATAGTTAATATATCAATAAGAGGTAACTAAAAGCCATTTGTTCATTTTTCATAAATTAGCATCTTATAATATTTAATTGATAATGAAAATCTCGGTTACTACATTTCTTACTGTATTTCTAATCTACGGTTCATTATTTTCTCAAGATGCTCCTCCAAAACTTGAGTCCACGAATCAGGCATTGGATCAAATAAATAGCACTTTGCATCACCGATTGGATGTTCTCGAAAAAAGAATTGATGATCTGTTATGGTTTGAACGTGTGGGGGATATTGCATTTGTTGATAAGGTATATATTACAGGGCCTCCGTTATGGAAAGAAAATAATCCCAATGCTCAAGGAGCCGGAAATCCAACAAAATTTTGGTCCTATGTTTTTATACCCAAGAATATTGATGCAGACAAGAAGTATCCTTTAATAGTATTTCCACATGGGGGAGTTCATGCAGATTTTACAACCTATTATGCGCATATAGTTCGGGAATTAATATCACAAGGTTATATAGTTGTTGCTGCCGAATACAGAGGTAGTACTGGCTACGGAAAAAGTCATTATGAAAAAATTGATTACGGTGGATTGGAAACCGAAGATGTGTATGCTTCACGGAACTATATGATTGATAACTATGATATTGTGGACAATAACCGTATTGGAATTATTGGATGGAGTCATGGAGGTTTAATAGCTTTATTTAATATATTTAATCATCCCGATGATTATCAGGTTGCATATGCCGGAGTGCCAGTAAGTGATCTGATTGCACGAATGGGGTATAAGGACCAGTCCTATAGAGATCTTTATGAAGCTGATTTTCATATTGGTGAAAGTGCAGAAGAAAATGTTGAAGAATACAAACGCCGATCTCCAGCATGGAATACTCACAAAATGAAAAACACACCACTCCTTATCCATACAAATACCAATGATGCAGATGTAAATGTATTGGAGGTTGAACATCTTATAAAATCGCTAAAAGCAGATGGTAGTTCATTTGAATATAAGATTTATGAAGATGTGGAAGGTGGCCATTCCTTTAACAGAACAGATACCAAAATAGCTCAGGAAATAAGGGTAGAGATATATAAATTCCTGACAAAAGAGCTTAATCCGCCAATACCGATTACTAGCGTAAAAGAGTTGAGGAAAGCTGCATATAGATTCTAGGCGCAAGCAGGCAAAATGACACCGTAATCACTAAATAGTATAGCTTTTAGTGATTAGGATAATTAAAAGTTACTATCTTTTTAACAAAAACGATGTATCCAAGACTTATTGCATAATCGAAAAAGATTGATAGAACTCACTAGTTTCCTTAACTTTTTTAGCCCAGTTGTTGATTATTGCTTCTTGAGTTTCAAAATCATCTCCGAATGGGCCACACACAATTTTCAACTCAGCTTCTTTAGCTTCTTCATTTCCTAAAATCAGGAATTTCTCATTATACAGGTCATTATTATAATCGTTTTGGATATAGAAATTTCCAAATAGCTTATTTGCATAAGCAGAGGTTAGACTTCCACTATGTGAATAATTGTAATTAACATTCGATATTTTTCTCCATTCATTTTCTAGCTTATTATCTTTATCAAAAGTAGACTGAAGAGTTTCTGCATATTTAGGTTTTGTAAGAATCTCCCAAATCACTTCTGGAGCGGCCTTAATTTTGATAGTCTTTGAGATAAATCGTGAGGAAGGAATCATATCAATTTCATTATCGCTTAGGAAATTAACTTCATTTAAACGTGAACTTCCATTGCCACCATTTAAGTATCTAAATCCAACAATTGAATCATCATCAATATTAATGGCTTGTATTACAATTATAAGCTCTTCCCTTTTTGAATATTCACTGTAATAAGTAGCTAACCTAGGCATTATCATATCCAACTGTATTGCATCGGAATACTTCTCTGCATCTACAAAAATCAATGATGTTCCATTTTGAGTTTCTTCTTTGGTGGCCATTCTCCCATTTACTACAGGTACATCTCTCCAATTAGTAATGTCAACTGCAGGAAACCCACCCAAATTATCAGGGCAATACCATCCACCATATCGATGAGGCTCTTTCTTTTTCATTTCCTTTTTATCTACGGCAGTGTTATTTTGTGAATACGATATTAGAGTAATAAGACATAGTATAATAGTCGTTGTAAGAGTTTTTTTAGTCATAGTTTATATTTTTTAAATTATTTCGTAAAAGTATATTAGCTCTTATCATTATTGAGTTAATAAGTGTAAATTAATGTAAAAACACTGTAAATTAAAAGAAAACCAGTTTAGATAGAATGGATATTCAGATATATTTGTAATATGTTAATTAGAAAATTGCTTGTTTGCTTTTTGATACTTGTGCTGACAACAGATTCATTTTCAAATGAAGATGTGTTTGATCGTCATGTTAAAGTAGCCATGAGAATGATTGGCGATCAACTGTTACTTAATTCAGGTGACAGTACATCGCGAGTATTGGCAATAGAAAAAGTAGATGATAGATATAAAATCGAGTTTGAAAAAGATTTTGAAATTGATCCTCAAGAATTGATTAATATTGTTCATCAAGTTGTGAAAGAAACAAATATTGCAAGTGGTTATTTGGTGGAAGTAGAAGATTGTAGTACAGGAATAGTAATTTATAGTTATGAGGTTTTAAAGACAACAAATCATGAAAATATTCCATGTAGAGAAAGAGCACAGCCACATGGATGCTACAAGGTTTTTTTCACAATTATTGATACCTCAGGTGTAGAATTTTCATCATTCAATAATGTATTACCAACTTCTCAAACACTTAAAAAAGATAATATCCTTATTCCAATATTGATTATTTCACTTTTAGTTTTGATTGGTTCTACAATATATTTCTGGAAGACAAGAGATAGACGAAAGCTCAATGCTGAAATACTGACCATTGGTTCATATTTATTTGATAAAAAAGGGATGAATCTAACTTTGAAGAAGAAAGTAGTGGAATTATCAAGTAAAGAGGCCGACTTGCTTTTTTTGCTTTTCTCAAATGAAAATAAAACATTGGAGAGAGAACATATTCTTAATGTCATTTGGGGCGATGAAGGTGATTATATTGGAAGAACATTAGACGTCTATATATCCAAATTACGTAAAAAACTGGAAAATGACCCATCACTTAAAATTATAAATATTAGAGGTGTGGGATATCGATTTGTAATGAATTAGGATAAGTATACTATCATATCAAATCTCTTAATCGATTACGATCATAACTTTAAAAATAATATTATGCTTATTACAAAGCATAATCATTGGTGCCGTGGTGAGGTGTCAAATAACAAAACTAATAAAGAAATTAAGGAGATCCTTTGCTATGTTCAGGATAACAAGATGAGCGTTTTTAAAGTACTTTGAAATACAAAGTAATAGTCGTTTGTTCTAAATGTATTACTATCCTAAACTCCTGTATCTAATTCTTTTAGGACCACTGTCGCCTAGACGTTTCTTTTTATTCTCTTCATAATCAGAATATGATCCTTCAAAAAAGTAAACATTGGAATCACCTTCAAATGCCAGAATGTGAGTGGCAATTCGGTCTAAGAACCATCTATCATGGGAAATTACAACTGCACAACCAGCAAAGTTCTCCAATCCTTCCTCAAGAGCACGAAGTGTATTAACATCAATATCATTGGTAGGTTCATCGAGGAGCAATACATTGGCTTCTTGTCTCAATGTTAATGCAAGATGCATACGGTTTCTTTCTCCACCAGAGAGTATTCCAGCTTTCTTACCTTGTTCAGTACCACTAAAGTTAAACTTCGATACATATGCTCTGGAATTCATAGTTCGGTTTCCCAACTGGATATTATCATGTCCATCTGAAATAACTTCCCAAACATTTTTTTCCGGATCAATATCTTCATGTGCCTGATCTACATATCCTACTTTAACAGTATCACCAACCTCAAAATTGCCACTATCGGGTTGTTCCAAGCCCATAATTAAACGGAATAAGGTTGTTTTACCTGCACCATTTGGTCCGATAACTCCAACAATTCCACCTGGAGGTAAGCTAAAATCAAGATCATCAAAGAGCAACTTATCTCCATATGCCTTTCTAAGGTTTTTCGACTCAATCACCTTTGAACCAAGACGAGGACCATTTGGAATAAACAACTCCAGGTTTTCCACCTTGTCACTACCATCTTCCGATAGCATTTTTTCATAGTTCGATAAACGGGCTTTGGATTTAGCATGTCTGGCTTTGGGAGCCATTCGTACCCATTCCAACTCACGCTCAAGGGTTTTTCGTCTTTTGCTTGCAGTTTTCTCTTCCGTCGCAAGAAGTTTTGTCTTCTGATCAAGCCAACCTGTATAGTTTCCTTTCCATGGAATTCCTTTTCCACGGTCAAGCTCAAGAATCCACCCTGCCACATTATCTAAAAAGTATCTATCATGGGTTACTGCAATTACAGTTCCCTTGTATTGCTGTAGATGCTGCTCAAGCCATTCTACTGATTCTGCATCCAAATGGTTGGTAGGCTCATCCAATAGTAGAATATCAGGCTCTTTTAGTAGAAGTCTGCATAGTGCAACTCTACGTCGCTCACCACCTGAAAGTACTGCAACAGACTTATCTTCTTCTGGACATCGCAAAGCTTCCATAGCCCTTTCAAGTTTTGAATCCAGCTCCCATCCATTGTACTGCTCGATTAATTCCGTAAGTTCACCTTGTCGTTTAATGGTTTTGTCCATTTCGTCATCAGTCAATGGATCAGAGAACCTCAGATTTACTTCCTCATATTCCTTGAGCATATCAACAACTTCCTGAACTCCTTCCTCAACAATTTCTCTTACGGTTTTGCTATCATCCAAAGCTGGTTCCTGTTCCAGAAGCCCAACTGAATAGCCTTTTGAAAAAACCACATCACCATTAAATGCTGTATCAATACCTGCAATTATTCTAAGCAGAGTTGACTTACCAGATCCGTTTAATCCGATAATACCAATCTTGGCACCATAGAAAAATGAAAGGTAAATATCCTTAAGGATTTGTTTGTTTGGTGGGATAATTTTCCCCACACCAACCATTGAGAAGATGATCTTTTTATCGTCAGACATGTTGTAAATATTTATTTACAAAGATATCTATTATTCATCATCTAGCGCACCAATACCTATCAGATCTACAAGACCTGATAGGTATTGGTGATTATAAATAAAATTCTCAATACCATCGAAAAAATCGATAGTTGCATTTCGATTAACAATTCCATCATAGCTTTCAATTATTGATTTATATGAAGAATGATTATAATCAGATAGCTTTTTTGTAAATCCATGGTGTATGGGATTCATATGCACATAACAAATCACGTTCCTTAGATAATCTATATCAGTAATAATTTTTCTTTTCAGGTGTTTTTGAAATAAACTTCCACGTCTTCCATATGCCTTATTTATTGCCTTTGAATATGCGTTAAACATATTTGAAAAGCATTGATATATCTTCCGTTTACCATTACTATATTCTTCGGGAAGTTCTTTTATATCTTTGATTTCCATTATTATATGAAAGTGATTTGGCATAAGACAGTAAGCATAAATATCTGCGATGGGAATAAGGTATTTTCTCAATAAACTTAAGAAATATGGATAATTCTTTTCTTCAATAAAAAGGTTTTCATAGTTGTTAGCACGATTATATACATGGTATGTTGTACCAGCTTCAAAATTGTGTTGCATAACAATTGTTGGTTAATAAGAAATTAATAATGGTTTAAGGTCAAATTATAGATGATAATATATCTATCTGATTAATATTATTCAAATATATAAATAATCCTAAACCTAAACCTTCTAGGTCTTTAAGACCTAGAAGGTTTAGGTAGTTTAAAATTTTAATTTCTTCTGAAAGATTAATTCAAGTATTGTAAACCTGATATCTGAATAAGTTACCGAATCACCAAGGATTTCCTTTATCTCAGTAACTGACTTTGTTTTTTTATCAAATACAATTTTGGAAATGGAAGATATTTTATCTTCAGATATAAGCTCCCTTACTTCAATATCTCCAGTACCGATATAATGTGCCAAATGTTTTTCTATTGTGGATACTACCATTCCTCTTTCATCTGCAATTATTTCAATGGTTTTGCCATCTTTGAATAATTCGTAGCTAATTAATTTTGTGTCTTTCTTGGGTGCTTTTTCAATCTTCTCTTCGGGTTCTGATTTGATATTGTATTCCCCTCTGTAATCATTGATGATTTCCAGTAATTCATTGCTAAACGTATCCATTTTCTTCTTACCCATGCCAATGATATTACTTAGTGCAACAGGATTTGATGGCAAGTCTTTACATATCTCTCGCATTGTTTTGAGTTGGATAACTCTATATACCTGCCATTCAAGTTCATCAGCTTTGGCATCTCGCCATGCTTTTAGGATCCTGTATAATTCAGGATTTTCATCCCCTGTGGCGGGTGTGGAGGTGGTTTTTTGTTTTTTAGTGGATGTTGTAACACTTAATGAAGCCAGGGCTTTTTCTTTAAGATAGTTATCGGTAACGAAACTATTGAAACATGCTTTCAAACAACCTTTCTTATAGGAATATTCATGATTAATATTGTCTAGCACATTCTTTATTGCTTTTCGAGCTACCTTATTATCCGTTTCCAGAATGTACTCAGTTAATGTTGTATTAAGAGCTAGAGTTAACTTCTCATCGAAATAATAAGATGCTTTAATTATTCTGTCCTGCAGCTGCTGATTGTCTTCAATGTTGTCATTGTCGTTGAATAGATTCCTTAGTTGCGACTGGAACTTATTGGAAACAATTACCATATCAGATGAGATAATCTTACTTGCTTCAGTAAACTCACTTATTGGATTATTGAGAATTGAAGACAGATTTTCCTGAAAAAGCTTAATTGCATAATAGACTAGCTTTTGTAGAGATACGAAGTTGAAAAGATCAAGTAATAATTCAAGCTGGTATTGCTTTTTAGATTCTCTTAGTTGTTCTTCATTTGGTTGATTCTCCTCAACGTCTTTGGTAAAACTACCAACCGTATTGTCAACAACAACACTTCTTGGAATTATCTTGGAACTCAATACAAGGCCCTCAAGTGTTTTACATCTGCTCAATGCCACATAAACCTGACCATGTGCAAATGCATCCTGAGCATCAATAACCGCATTTTCAAAGGTTAATCCTTGACTTTTATGAATTGTGATTGCCCATGCTAGTTTCAATGGATACTGAACAAATGTACCTTCAATGGATTCTACAATTTCTTTGCTATTGTCATCAATTTTGTATGCTACCTTTTCCCAAAACAACTTCTCAACGGAAATTGGCTCATCATCACCATCGCACTTTACTGTTATTGATTCATCATCAATGTCTATTATTGTACCAATTTTCCCATTGTAATATTGTTTATCAGGGTTTGGATCATTTTTAATAAACATGACCTGAGCACCTTTTTTCAGTTTGAGATCTTCATCGGTGGGAAATGAAAACTCAGGAAATTTTCCAGTAATGTTAGCCTTGTATTTGTGATAACTGCTGTCTAGTTTTTCAAGTCTCGAATCGTTTATTTCTTTGGCCTTTGCATTGTGTGTTGTAAGGATAATATGACTGGTTCCCAGAGAATTAAAATCCGGATTATAACGCTTGTTCAATGCATCAATAACATCATTATCCATAATATTATTACGGACCTTGTTAAGAAGATTAATGAATGTTTCATCACTTTGTCTGTAGACATGTACAAGCTCAATACTAACATAGTTTGTTTTCTGTAGAGCTAAGCTTCCGAAGAAAAATGATGTAGAATAGTGATTACGTAGTAGGTTCCATTCATTTTCCTTTACAACAGGAGCCAATTGCTGAAGATCACCAATCATTAATAACTGGGCACCTCCAAATGGTAGATTTCGGTTTTTGAATCTGCGAAGTGTTCCATCAATTCCATCAAGCAAATCAGCCCTAACCATGCTGATCTCATCAATTACCAATAGATCAATACTTCTGATAATATTTATTTTATCCTTACTGAATCTTCTAATGGATGAATTCTTATCATAATTGGCAGAACTGTTATCGGGTAATTGTGGACCAAAAGGTAGCTGAAAGAACGAATGAATTGTAACACCTCCTGCATTAATTGCTGCTACACCAGTGGGTGCAACAACTATCATACGTTTGCTTGTTTCTTTTTTAAGATTATGAAGGAATGTAGTTTTCCCTGTTCCTGCCTTTCCGGTAAGAAAAATATTCCGACCTGTGTACTGGACGAAATCATAAGCTAGCTTTAACTGAGGATTGTTGAAGGGTTTAGTCATTGGTTAGTTGGTCATTAGATAATTGGTCATTAGTTAATTGGTCATTGGATAATTAGTAATCAGATAATTAGATATTAGTTAATTGTCATTTGATAATAGGTTTGGGCAATAGTTAGATTATTGAAAGCAAAGTTACTCAAAATTAGAATAATTTGAGACAGTTTTAATTTCTTGGAAAAGAATAACTTTGTAGTTAAACAAGAAAGTCATATCAATTGAAGAGATTTTTTAAAATACTTGGTCCTGGATTGCTTTACGCAGGAGCTGCTGTTGGTGTATCACACTTAATTCAATCAACACGTGCAGGAGCAATGTTTGATTTTGATTTGGTTTGGATATTGATACTGGCAAACATTCTGAAATATCCATTTTTTGAATATGGCCCAAGATATGCCATTGCAACAGGAAACAACCTTGTGGATGGATACAACATTGTAGGAAAGTGGGCGGTGGCTTTATATGCATTTGTAACTTTTTTCTCAATGTTTATTTTTCAGGCAGCCATTACAGTAGTTACGGTTGGATTAATTACCTATGTGTTTGGTATATCAATCAACCTTGTTACAATGAGCATTATTGTATTGGTGGTTTCTCTTATTATACTAGTTTTTGGGAAATATTCTCTACTCGACAAGGTAATTAAATATGTGATAGTATTGTTGGCATTATCAACTATTGTTGCTGTTTTTGCTGCTCTTGGTATCGATAAAGTAGTTGATCCAGAATCATTAACCAGCTTTACCTGGACACGGCAGGCTGATGTGTTTTTTATGATTGCTTTTGTGGGATGGATGCCAGCGCCAATTGATGTTTCTGTTTGGTCATCAATGTGGAATATCGCCAAGGCTAAAGAAATTGGATATTTCCCAAGTTTAAAGGAGGGGTTGAATGAATTTAGGGTTGGATATATTGGGACAGCATTGCTTGCACTAGGATTTCTATCAATGGGTGCTTTGGTAATGTATGGTACCGGTGAGGAATTTTCTCAAAGTGGCACCAAGTTCTCAGAACAGCTGATCAATATGTATACCAAGAGCTTAGGAGAATGGGCCTATTGGATTGTTTCAATAGCTGCGGTTGCAACAATGATAAGTACAACAATTACCGTATTAGATGCCTATCCCAGGGCTTTAACCCCTGCATTTAAACACTTGTTTGGAAATCGATGGAATAAAATAAAAAATAAACAAACTGTGACTTGGATGTGGCTAGCTATTCTTGTTTTAGGTACACTATTATTAATAATTTTTGCGGTAAAGTCAATGGGAATGATGGTGACAATTGCTACCACTATTTCGTTTCTAGTAGCACCTATTTTAGCTTGGCTAAACTACAGAGTTGTGACTGATAAGCACATGCCAGAAGGGTCAGCACCAGGATTGTTTCTCAAAGTATTATCATGGGTCGGGATTATCTTTTTTATCAGTTTTTCCCTAGTTTACATTTATTGGGAGATAGCTGTTTAACTAGTAAATAGAAGTGAGAATTTCAAATTGAAAGTGATTACTTGATTGGATTTATATAATTACCTTCTCCAAAATGCAGGTGAAATAACAATTAATACAGTGAATAGTTCCAGCCTTCCCAGAAGCATTAAGAATGACAGAAACCATTTTGCAGGTTGTGCAAAAAATGCGTAGTTATCCACAGGTCCTACATCCCCAATACCTGGTCCAATATTTCCCAAAGTAGCTATGGCTGCTCCAATCGATGTTTGAAAATCATAGCCAAACAATGAAAGAATAATCGTGCCAACGGAGAAGATAATAAAGTATATGAGAAAAAAGGCCATAACATTGAAAATCAGCTGTTGCGACACTGATTTCTTATTGTATTTAACAGGAATTATGGCTTGTGGGTGAATCGAGCGTTTCATTTCGAGTAAGGAATTTTTAACAAGCAACAATATCCTGATAATCTTAACCCCACCACCCGTAGATCCTGCGCTGCCACCTATGAACATTAACGCAAAAATCAGCATCCATAGGAAAGAAGGCCAGATACTATAATCAGCGGTTACAAAACCGGTAGTTGTAAGAATAGACACAACTGTAAATATTGAATCACGAAATGATATTTCAGGGCTTAGGTTTTCTCCAAGAAGTAACCCAAGAGTAATAAAAACTGTTATTAAAACTACTATCCAGAAATATGATCTGAACTCCTCATTTTGTGTAACCTTTCTAAATTGACGGTGTAGAGCAAAATAATGTAGAGTGAAGTTTGTTCCGGCAAAAAACATAAATAGTACAATAATATATTGTGAATATGGCCCAAATGCTGCAATGCTTGCATTTCTAGTTGAAAAACCTCCAGTTGCCATTGTGGCGAAAGAATGGCAAACAGATTCAAAAAAGTCCATCTCTCCAACCCATAAAAGAATTACTTCAATTACAGTGAAGATTACATAGATACCCCAAAAACGTTTTGCAGTCTCAGTTATTCTTGGGTGTAGTTTGTCAGGAGTAATGCCTGGCATCTCAGCAATCATAAGTTGTAATCCTCCAATTCCCAGGAATGGAAGTATCGCAACAGTAAGAACAATGATTCCCATCCCTCCAATCCAGTGGGTCATTGCACGCCAGTAAAGTATATTTCTAGGTAATGCTTCAATATCATTTAATATGGTTGCACCAGTTGTGGTAAAACCTGAAATGGTTTCAAAAAAGGCATCAGTAAAATTTGTGATCGTCCCACTTATCAAAAAGGGGAGTGTTCCGAAAAATGAAATTATTACCCAAGTTAATGCTACTATCAGATACCCTTCTCGCTTACCCATATTCTTTTTATCGTTCTTTTTAGTAAGAAGAAATACAGGTAAACCAACGAATATGGTGATTAGGGAGGATATTAATAGTGGCTTTATGGATTCATCGAAATACAATGCAAAACCAATACCACTGAGCATAAAGATTCCTTCAACAATCAAAAGAAAACTAAGAACCTTAAGAACGATTGAAATATTTATGAGTTTTCGGTTTGGCATTTATTTTCAGATTTCAGTTGGTTATAAAAACCCTAATGTAGGCTTATGAAACATTTTTTCAATCTTATTGGCTCTACCTGGAAGTGCAAAAACCACAACCTTGTCATTTTCTTCAATTTGAAAGTTGCCCACAGCAATATAAGAATCGTCGCCTCTAATGATACCACCAATTAATGAACCTTCTGGCATTTTAAGGTTTCGGATTGGCTTTTTAGTAACTGGTGTATCTTTCTTTGCAATAAACTCAACCACATCAGAATTAATTCCGCTAAGGCATTTCAGAGAAGCAACCTCATCTCCCATTGACTGTTTGATAATATAGCTGGCTGCACTTAGTTTTTTATTTATTATGGTGTCGATTCCAATATTTTGTGAAATCTCAATATAGTCAAGGTTTTCTACTAGGGCAATGGTTTTTTTAACACCGAATTTCTTGGCGTGAAGACAGGTAATGATGTTTGTTTCTGAGCTATTTGTTACGGCTATAAAGGCATCTATACCTTCAATACCCTCATCTTCAAGTAACTTAATATCCCTTGCATCACCATTTATAATCAGTGTGTCATCGAGTAAGTCAATGAGGTTCATTGAACGATCTCTACTTTGTTCAATCAGCTTAATATTTAATTCGGTTTCAAGAGACTTGGCAATTACTTTTCCAACTCTTCCACCACCAACCAACATAATATTATTGATTTCAACATCTTGTTTGCCGCCAAGTTTCATCAACTCATTCATGCCTTCTGGCTTTGTGATAACATAAACGAAATCATTTGGCTCAAAAACCGTATTTCCATCGGGTATAAATGTATCATCACCCCGGTGAATAGCCACTGCTCTGAAATCCAGATTTTTATACTTTGAAGCAATATCATTCAAAGAACTGCCAACAACGGATGCTTCTTTACTAATCTTAATAAGAATAACCTGAAGTTTACCATCCGACAGCTCAAATATCTCAGTCGCAGCAGGTTGTTGAAGTAGCTTAATAACTTCATGGCCAGCAATATCCTCAGGAGATAGCAACTCATCAATACCAAGCTCATTGTATATTTTCACATTTTCCAGTGCAAGATTTTGCATAGTGTTTACTCGTGCAATGGTATATTTTGCACCAAGTTTTTTGGCAAGTATTGCTGTAAGAATATTAATTTCCTCGCTATGTAATACTGAAATCACAAGGTCTGCTTTAGCAACATTTGCTTGTTTCAGAATCGCAACAGAATTTGATTGACCAACGATAGTTAGGAGGTCAGCATGTGATTCAACAAGCTTTAATAACTCCTCATGTGGATCAACGATGGTAATATTGTGTTTGGAATCAACAAGAGCTTCGGCTAGGTAAAACCCAACCTCGCCGTCACCGGCTATGATAATATTCATTACTAACTTACGTTTTGACTGATAAAAGTAAACAATTTCACTTTAGAGTGCAAAACTAAAAATTATAGGTTATTTAATGTGATTAAATTACCATAAGGATTCCATAAAAGATAGTATTATGTCATTATCAAGGTTTTAAAAGGGTTCCAATAATTTTGTATCTTGCGCCGCTATAATTTTAAATGAATTTGACTATGAGTAAACTAAGAAAACCGTTGTTATTTGTTGGGATGTTATTTTTAACTTTTGGCATTATGGCCCAATCCGTTGAAGATGCAGGAGCGAAGTATAATGAAGGAAATGAATTTTACAAGGAGAAAAACTATACCAGCGCCATTACTTCTTATGAAGCGGCAAGAGGTATTGCGAATGAAGTTGGTGCAGATGCTGCAGATTTAAAAGGGAGCATTGAAAAACAATTACTTAACTCCTATTATGGGGAAGCTAAGGCTAAATACAAAAAAGGTAAATATGATACTGCCATTGAGTTGTTTGAAAAAACCCATGCATTAGCCGAAGAACTTGGTGATGCATCAAAATCAAAAAACTCAAAATCATATATTGCTAAAGTAAGAACATCAAAAGGAAGTTCACTATTAAAAGCAAACAAGGTTGATGAAGCTTTGGCTGAATACAATATGGCAATAGAGATTCTACCTAAATATTACAAAGCTTATTATGGTTTGATGCTCGTTTATAAATCAAAAGATGATTTGACCAATATGATGGCCAATGCAGATAAAGTTCTTGAGTTGGGAGCTGATGATTCTAAAGCTGAAAAAACTGTAAAGAAGACCAAATCAACAGCTTCAAAAGCCCTTGTTAATGCAGGAGCAAAAGAAATTCAAGATGGAAGCGCTGCAAAAGCAATTAAATTTATTAACGACTCATTTAAGTATTCAGCTGGAAATGCAAATGCATATTACTACTTGACATTGGCATACAGCAAAGAAAGCAAATGGGATGATGCTATTACTTCAGCTCAAAAGGCAATTTCAATGGAGCCTGAGAAGGATAAGTCAGATATCAATTTTGCTTTGGGTCAAGCTTATGAAGGAAAAGGTGATGCAACAAGTGCTTGTGCTGCGTACAAAAACGTAACTACTGGGCCTAATGTTGAGGCAGCTAAATATCAGATGACTCAGGTATTGAAATGTAGCTAGAATCAGAAGAAATTACAAGAAGAGCAATCTGAATTATTCAGGTTGCTCTTTTTTTGTGGCTTTCTGATTTAAAGCTTCTTTGGCACTTTCTTCGGATCCAAGCATAACTGCAATCCATCTTGAATTCTCTCGGGCTTCAAGGCTAATTTTCATGCCCATTGTAATTGGTACGGCCAACAATAGACCAACGTCACCTAGTACCCAACCCCAAAATACAAGTGAGAGAAAAACGGCAAGAGTTGACAAATTCATCCCTTTTGCAAGGAATTTAGGTTCAATAATCTGTCCAAGGATAAAATTAATAATCCCATAGGCTATACCAACATAAAGCACACCAGTTAACCCATCTTGAATTAGCACAAATAACATTATTGGTATTGCGGCTATAACTGATCCAATATTAGGGATATATCTCATTAACCAAACAAGAATCCCCCAAATTATTGCATACTCTACCTTCATGATAAATAAAACTATGGCTACTGTTGTGCCCCCAATTAAGCCGGTTATTGTCTTTACACCAAGGTAATAACGAATGTTTTTAGAGATAATGGTAATATTGTCAAGTGAAACTTCGGGGTCTTTAAGTACTACTTTCAATTTTATTGGAAAACTATTAGTTTCACCAAGTATAAAAGCTGCTACCAGCACAAGTAGAGTGATTTGACCAAGAAGACCGCCAACACCTGTAAGAAACTTACTTGCATAACCAAGAGCACTGCCTGCATTGAGATTATCCGATACTGTTTCTGTGGAAATATTAAGACCATATCCGTTAAGCAAGGTTATTGATGATCTTGTTATTTCATGAAGTTCATTTTTATAATAGGGAAGGTTTTGTGAAAATTGAATAATTGACCTTGTAACTGCACCTCCCATTCCAAAAAGAACAATGGCTAGCCCAAAAACAACAATTATGATAGAAAGTGTTCCGTTTACTCCTTTTCTTTTTAGCCAATCAATTGGATGATATATGATTACACTGAAAAAAACTGCCATCAATACTGGATTAATAATTGGTGCTCCAATCTTTAAACCAGCAATAACAATTATACCAGCAGCAACATAAAACAATGGATGCATTTTTGTGTAACGGGTTAGGTTATTAGTCATAATGGATTAATTAAATGAATATTGCACGATAAAATTAGTAAAAAACAAATAACAATGCTAATCCACAAAAGACTAATAAAAGAATCGAGAAGAATTGACCTTAAGAAATAATATTATTTAACCACCAGAATCTTAGTAACTACTTTTTCTGATTTATCAGTGGTAACAGCAAATACCATATAAATTCCTGTTGCTACGTGCTCACCGTTGAAATTGTTGCCATCCCATACAGCTTGTCCACCCTCAGACTTGGTCTGATACACAAGATTACCATAAGAGTCTGTAATCTTAATGAAAGAATTATTCTCTAATCCCTTAATTGCAATTAATCCTGTATAGTTTTCTCTTACGGGATTTGGATAAGAATAAACTTTGGATCCTGCAGGTTGTGGAGGGGTTGCAGTTCCTTTATATGAGATAATACCATCAGCTGTTCCGATGAATAATTCACCATCATCATTAATTGATAAGCTGGTGATATTATTTGATAATAACGGACTATTTTCAGCTGTAAAATGATCAATTTCCTCAAGCCCATCTTCAGAAAATAGGAATAACCCTGCTCGTTCAGTACCAACCCATTTTTTATTGGCACCATCCACTGCAATAGAGGTTACAAGTTCGGTTTCAAGAAGATAATCAGCCAAACCTGACCCATCATTTCTAGGGACAAGAATACGTTGAGCATCATAATCAGCACCGGCTACAAAAATACTTTCCGGTGAATAAAATACAGCAATACCTTTATCAGTACCAATCCATACTTCACCATCCATATCAGTAGCAAATGTATAGACTTTATTACCAGGTATGTTTCCTTGCCCACTTGTTGAATAAAGAACTTTCACTTTATCATCACCAGGGTCATCTATGGTGCCATTATCAGTAAATACAACAACTAATCCTTCACTACGTTTTATCATCCACTTCTGATCACTATTATCTATCATCAAACTTCCAATATCTTTTCCGCTTAGAGACCCGCCAAAATTAAATGATAACCACTCCCCATCGTTTTTCAAAGCCGAAAGCAGGTTTGGTGCTCCGGTATTTGCTACCCACATATTGTGTTGACTGTCAAAATCAATTCCACTAATATTAACAAGGTTTGGGTTGGCAATCCATGGACGCAAACTACTGTTATTTTCATCGTAAACAGCAGATAACTCATTGTTAACGAATTTAACAACCCCACTACCCCAGGTTCCTATATAGGCAATATCTGAGTTTGCAGGATCAATAGAAACGCAAACATAATCACTCATTGAGTCAAAGGCAGGAGTAGTCCATGCGTTGTGTGTAAACCATTCATCACCAACGAATGAAAATACACCATCTTTCATAAATAATTTTGACCAGTTGGACTGTCGACCTCCAGAAGCTACCCAAACATTTGAACCACTTGCATCAAGTTCAAAAACATTGTTCGTGCCGGGACCATTTGGCTTTATAAATTCGCCTTTTGAACCATTACTCCAAGTTTTTATTAACCCTTTTGACTTATCACCTACCCAGACAAATTCATTATCCATATCAGCCGATAATGGATTTATTGTTATTCCATTTGGATGCCATACATCATATTTATATCCAATCTCACTATCATAAACTCCAACCGAGGTGGTACTAACTACTAACATGATATCATTGACAACATTCATTTGTGTACGTTGTTGATTTTTTTCTTTTTCAAAATAATCCCAGCCAGTACCATTGAACACAAACATTGTATCTCCGTCGTATACGTCACTAATGTAATTAGTATAAATTTTAGAGTTGAAATTTACAATTAAGTTATACGGTAAATCCGGATGCAGCATGGTTTGATCCTTTTGCCATTGATTGTAATCAGCAAGGTTTAACCCATTTATATCTGCATAGTAAATACCCGATTCTGTTGCAGCATAAAGAGATGTGTCATTATATGCTATTGATAATACATTAATTGCATCGCCATTTGCACCGATGTAATATGTATCAGCAATCTCTTTTCGATCCATATTGAGGATTACTATTCCAAACCCACATGATAGGTATGCAAAATGATCTTTAAAAGTTATACTATTGATTGTTTTATTACCCAGAATCTCTTTGTTCTTAATATCCGGGATATTAATGATTTCTCCGCCTTTGGTAATTATATCCAAATTGGCATTTGAATAGGCTATCAATATTTCCTCAGTAACTTCGTTATAACCTATTTTGTTAATACCAATATCCGTAAGACCCTTTACCTTGTCAAATCTATCAACTCTATTGTCAAGTTTATTATATGTAAAAATACTAAGAGGTGTTGCTGAATAAACCATATCATCTATCACAACAACATCAATAAGTTGATTGTATGGTAGGTGAGTTCGCCATGTGCCAATTGCTGAACCTTGTGAAATACTTATTGCTGGTAAAGCGCAAATAATTAAAAGCAATATGAAAGTAAACTTGTATTTTCGCATCGGTAAGGTATATTTTTTGTTTAACTATAAACTGCAAATAACATAAATTATTGTCAATTCAGCACCTATTATCGTCAATAGGTGAATTATAAAATGATTATGACCAGAAAAACCCTTAAGATCAATAATATGATTT
Organism: uncultured Bacteroidota bacterium; assembly: GCA_937901015.1. GTDB lineage: Bacteria > Bacteroidota > Bacteroidia > Bacteroidales > F082. Next base: position 27,215 of record CALCGQ010000009.1, read on the forward strand.
GCAATTGTTGCATTCGGGTTATTGGTATTGAGTTAGGTCAATTACCTGTTAAAATTGATAACATTAAACTCGGTGAAGTCAAGATAAGTTTTAACCCTAAGAAAACTAATCTGAAGGAAATTGAAAATGTATTGAATGAAAGCGGGTTCTCCATAATTACTGATAAAGAAGATGTTCTTGTTGAAAGTATTAAGCGGTCAGTGATTGATCTTGTACATCACACCACTTACAATGCAATGGTTCGTAACTCTGATTATTTGGTAGGAAAGTTTGGGAAAACTTATCCCTATTTATCATCTTTGTTTTCTAAATATGAAGGTATTACACTTGAGAAGTATATTATCTTACAGAAAACAGAAAAAGTTAAGTCGTTAATTCAGGATGATGAAATCACACTTAGCGAAATAGCGTTTATGATGGGATATAGTAGTGTTCAATATTTATCGACACAGTTTAAATCAATTACTGGAATATCTGTTACCGAATTTAAAAAGGATCCAGCTAATTATCGTAAATCCATTGATTTATTGTAATAATTCTGAATTTGTTTCTGTATTCTGATTCTCAATCTCTTTGATCTTTTCCTTTAGTTTATCAACTGAATAGGCATCATTTACAGAATAATCACCAATTTCTGTCCTTCGTAAGCTACTCATATAAGCTCCATTATTGAGTGCGCTGCCAAAATCACTAACCAATGATCTGATATAGGTTCCTTTGCTACAATTCACCAGAAAATCAACCTCGGGTAATTCAAAGTTTAAGAGCTTGAATTCATTGATGGTAACGGTTCTCGATTTCATCTTTACATCATCCTTTTTTCGTGCATATTCAAATGCGCGCTTTCCATCAATTTTTACAGCTGAGAAAACAGGTGGCGTTTGATCTATTTCTCCTATGAAATTTTTCAGAGTATTATTAAGTAGTTCAGTATCAATATTACTTGTGTCAAAGGTTTGATCAACCTCAGTTTCCTTGTCGTATGAAGGTGTTGTAGCACCAATATGCATGCTCCCAATGTATACCTTATCCATTCCTTGGTAGGAATCAATTTGTTTGGTAAATTTTCCTGTGCAAACAATGAGTAAGCCAGTTGCAAGAGGATCAAGAGTTCCTGCATGTCCAACCTTGATCTTTTTTACGCCTAAAGCTCTTTTAATGGTATATCTGAGGGAGTTCACAACGTCAAAAGATGTCCAGCCATATGGCTTATCGACGAGTAGCACTTCGCCTTCAAGAAAATTAAATGCCATTAGGATATTGTTAAGTCAACGCCAAGGAAATAAAGTAGCAGTATAACCACACCAACTATAATTCGATACCATCCAAATACTTTAAAACCGTGTTTTGTTAGAAAACTAATAAAAGATTTTATGGCAATCATTGCTACAATAAATGCAATAACATTTCCGAATATAAGAATATCAATATTTTCCATTGTTATTGCGCTGTGGTTCTTCAGAAGTTTATATCCAGATGCTGCCAACATGGTTGGAACTGCCAAGAAAAATGAAAATTCAGCTGCAGATTTTCGATCAAGTCCTTGTGTCATTCCACCAATAATAGTGGCTGCAGACCTAGATACTCCAGGTATCATTGCAATAACTTGGAAGAAACCAATCTTCAGAGCTTTTGGATATGTAACTTCCTGATTGTCGCTTACTTT
>CALCGQ010000010.1 GCA_937901015.1 uncultured Bacteroidota bacterium
AATTGGATTGATGACCTATCAGATTACACAGAATCTGCTTGAAAAGCATCCTCCTGATATTCTTATCAATATTTCAAAAGAGACCTGTACAATGTTCGACTTTTTCAAAGCTGAAGAATTAATTGAAATCGGTAGGATCGCCACCAGAGATACTCTTGCTAAGTTCAATAATTAAATAAGCCTTAAAAAAACACTTTGGATGTTCTAAAATAACTATTTTAGTCCCTCCAACCAAGAAAAGACATTATGATAAAAGTAACCAGATACCAAATTATAATAGTATTAATTGCATTTGGATTTACAATAAACGCACAGAATCAATCAGATACAATATCCGAAAAAGCAGTTCCTGTTTTTGAAAATGGGGAAGCTCAAATCGTTGAAGCATTTAGTGATAGTGAAAAATGGATAAGACATGATTTATGGGTGGAAACAGAATTTGATACTGATGGTGATGGTAAACTAGACAGAATGCATGTTGATGTTACTAGACCTTATCAAACAGACTCTGAAGACTTAAAACTTCCTATTGTTTATGTTTCCAGTCCGTATTTTGCAGGAGTAGCACCCGATGTAGAAGGTGGCTTTTGGAATGTTAAACATGAACTTGGAGAGTCTGCACCTCACGAAAGAGTTCATGCCGATGTTACTCGAACTGGAGAACGACCAATTATCTCAAACTCACATATTAAAACATGGGTTCCCAGAGGATACATTGTTGTACATTCTTCATCACCGGGAACTGGTCTTTCTCAAGGAAGTCCCACTGTTGGTGGAGATAATGAAAGTCTTGCTCCAAAGGCTGTAATTGACTGGCTATGTGGCAGGATTCCAGGTTATACAACACCTGATGGAGATGAAACCGTTGAAGCTTTCTGGTCAACTGGTAAAGTTGGTATGACAGGAACTTCTTACAATGGTACAATCCCCGTTGCAGCAGCCACAACTGGTGTTGAAGGGCTTGAGGCCATTATTCCAATTGCTCCAAATACTTCTTATTACCACTATTATAGATCCAATGGTTTAGTAAGATCTCCTGGTGGATATTTGGGAGAAGATGTGGATGTACTCTATGATTTCATTCATAGTGGCGATGAGTCGAAACGTGCTTATAACAATGCTACTGTCCGTGATACTGAAATGAAAAATGGTATGGATCGAATTACCGGTGATTATAATGAGTTCTGGGCAGGTCGCGATTATTTAAATGATATGAAACCATTTAAAGCTGCATTACTTATGTCGCATGGTTTCAATGACTGGAACGTAATGCCAGAACATAGTTACCGAATTTGGAAAGCAGCAAAGGATAAAGGTGTACCGGTGCAATTGTATTATCATCAATATGGACATGGAGGACCTCCACCAATGACAATGATGAATCGTTGGTTCACAAGATATTTACATGGAATTGAGAATGGTGTTGAAAATGATGCTCCGGTATGGATTGTACGTGAAAAAGATAAAATGGACAAGCCTACTTCTTATGATGCATATCCAAATTCTGATGCTTCTAAGGTAACTTTATACCTAAACCCTGGCGCACCTGAACGAGGAAATCTAACTACTGATAAACCAATAGGTAGTGCAACTGAAACTCTGATCGACAATTATTCATTTTCCGGAAGCGCATTGGCTCAGGCTGAAATTACAGAACATCGCTTGATTTATATCACACCAAAGTTAACTAAAGACCTACACATTTCAGGCATTCCATCTGTAACTGTAAAAATGGCAAGCAGTAAGCCTGCTGTAAACCTATCTGTGTGGTTGGTTTCACTTCCATGGAATGAAAGCAGGCGTGCAAAAATTACAGACAATATAATTAACCGTGGTTGGGCTGATCCTCAAAACCAAAAATCAAGGGATAAGAGTAAGCCATTGAAACCAGGGAAGTATTATGATGTTACTTTCGATCTTCAACCCGATGATCAAGTTATTCCAGCGGGTCAACAACTCGGATTATTGATAATGTCAAGCGACAGAGAATTCACCCTATGGCCAAGTCCAGGAACTGAACTTACAGTTGATTTGAAAGGAACAACATTAAATCTACCTATTGTGGGTGGAGCCGAAGCTTATAACGAAGCTGTTAAATAACTAATTCCAACTATGGAAGAAAATTCTAAATCAGGATTTCAACAGCCAAACAACCCAATGCATGGGGTTAAGTTGGTAGACATTCTCGAAGGTCTTGTGGCTTATTATGGATGGGATGAGTTAGGTGCACTAACAAATATTAACAGCTTTACCAATAAGCCATCAATTAAGTCAAGCTTGAAACTATTGCGAAAAACGCCCTGGGCAAGAGCAAAGGTTGAAGAGCTATATCTGGACATTATCAATAAATAGATGCCCTTTCATTTGTGCATTTTATGTGATGTTGACTGATTATCTTTCCAACAAGATAATCAGACACACTATTCTCTTCATTTAATAAGATTTGTCATATCACAAAAAATAAATTAGTTGATTGTTGTATGTACAAACATTATTTGTATGTTTGCATTTCAAATGGAAAAATGCGAATCAAAATATTGTGGTTGTTTATATTATTCTTCAAATGCTTTAGCAAGATTAATGACGAAAATGGCGGATGAAGAGTTTGCGCCGTTGGGTATTACATCTTCGTATGCAATCCTATTGAATAGCATAAATGAAAAGCCGGGCATTCATCCCAAGGAAATCAGCCAGCAAATGCAGTTAAGCCCTTCTACAGTTACCAGATTAATTGAAAAAATGGAAACCAGAGGACTTGTGGAGAGAAAAAGTTCTGGTAGAATTACTGAAGTTTACCCTACTAAAACAGGAACAGAATTACAAGTAAAAATAGTAGAGTGCTGGACTAGCCTAAATAACAAATATACCAGTATACTAGGTAAAGAAAATAGTGCTCAACTAACTGAAAGTATTACAAATGCAATACAAACTCTGCGATGATTTTTTTTTAAATTATGCTGTTTGTATGTACAACCAATATAACTATAATTACTAAATAATAATAACTAAAATGAAGAAAAAAGTAGTATTAATAACAGGAACCAATAGTGGATTTGGATATTTAACTGCCCTTACCTGCGCAGCAAAAGGATATATAGTTTATGCCACAATAAGAGAAACCCAAGGAAGAAATGCAGAAAGAGCAACTGAGCTTTCTGGCATAGACAACATCAATGTAGTTGAATTGGATGTTACCAATGGTGAAGATGTTAAGAAAGTAGTTTCAGATATCATAGCAAAAGAAGGTCAACTGGATGTTGTGGTAAACAATGCCGGTTATTTTGGAGGAGGACTTGCTGAATCTTATACTGAAGACGATTTGGAAAATATGTTTGATGTAAACCTCAAAGGTACATGGAGAGTAACAAAAGCCGGGCTACCTCAAATGAGAAAACAAAATGAAGGACTTATTATAAATATTTCAAGTGGATTAGGAAGGTTTTCCTCACCGTTTATGACAGTTTACAATAGTACGAAATTCGCAGTTGAAGGTCTTACTGAAGGATTACATTATGAAGTGAGACCACTTGGAGTTGATGCTGTACTGATACAACCGGGGGCTTTTCCAACAGAAATATTTGGTAAATCAAGTTACGGATCAGATATGAGCGTAAATGAAGGATATGGGGAACTGGCTAAGATACCGGAGCAAATGGGTGCTGGCATGGGTCAGATGTTTGAAGCTATGAAACCGCAACCTCAAATGGTTCCGGATGCCATTATAAAACTAATAGAAACTCCTAAAGGTCAACGACCGTTAAGAACTGTAGTTGATGCAATGACTGGCCAATTTATTGAGGCTGCAAATGATAAGGTTAAAGAGGAATACAACAACTTCGTTACTGCATTTGGAATGGGAGATCTGTTGAAATAGAGATTGTAATTAAAGACAAAAACCGGGTAGCAGTAAGCTGCCACCCGGTTTAAATTTAACCTAAAATTTACTATCTTATTATTGATGCTTTATTTGTTACAATTCCCGTACTGGTTTGGAATGTGTAGAAATAATACCCAGGTTGTAAACTTGAAGCATCCCATACTATGGTATGAGTACCAACTGAATAATTATCATCAGCAATAACGGAAACCATTGCTCCTCTAATGTCATATATTTTCACAGCAATATTATCACTATTTTCAAGTGTAAATTGAATGTTAGTTTTTGTGCTAAATGGATTTGGGAAGTTCTGAGAAATGGACACAACATCCGCAATCTCAACAACTGATAACGAATTAATATTGGCTGCACCAGGTGTAAATTCAGGCATCATAAACCAATTATTAGTACCATCAGCAAAACGACCATAAGAAGTATCCGCAATTTGTTCTCCATATGTAAGACTGTCAATAAATGCTTGCTCAGGATCCCAAAAACCAATACTTTCACCACCTCCACTTAATTTAAAATTAAGATTTAACACACTGCTTTCCTCACCTTTATTAGCATAGAAAATGATAAACTCTCCAGCACCTACAGTAACAGAATCCGGGTAGGTATCAGATATTTGAAACATGGCCTCAGGATCAGCAAGATCATCAGCCATATAATAACCACCTAACATCACAGGCTCATTACCTGCATTATAAATTTCAATCCAATCAGGGTAATCACCTTGTGGTCCAGGGAATGCGTAATCATTACTGGCCATAAACTCATTGATAAAAAGCTCAATATCTGTTGGGCCAATATTAGGATTTGTATTTGTGGCTCCGGGAGTAATATCACTCATGAAATACCAATTGTCAGTACCATCCATATATCTTCCATATGATGTATCTGTGATTTGCTCTTCATAAGTAAATCCTTCAATTAATTCCTGATCAGGATTCCATAATCCAATTTGCTCACCACCGCCACTAAGTTTAAAATTCAAATTTAGCACGCTTGATTCTTCGCCTTTATTGGCATAAAACAAAATATGACCTCCAGGTTGTACTGTAACTGAATCAGGATAGGTTGAAGGAATAGGTAATGCTTCTGTTACATCCAATGTATCATACATATAATAGCCAGCTAAATTAACAGCTTCTGTGCCTGCATTGTAAATTTCAATCCAATCTGGAAAATCACCTTGAGGACCAGGAAATGAAAAGTCATTACTTGCCATAAATTCATTGATATAGAGTTCTACGGCTGCTGGAGCAGGATTTGAATTAGCTGTTCCAGGAGTAATTTCTTCCATAAAACCCCATGTATCTGTTCCATCAGGGTATCTACCATATGAAATATCTGTGGTTTGTTCGGTATATGTTAACTCATCAACAACAACGCTTTCAGAATTCCAAAGACCAATTGCTTCTCCACCTCCACTAAGTTTAAAATTTAAATTCATTACACTTGATTCCTCACCTTTATTGGCATAGAAAACAATAAAACCTCCAGCCGGTACTGTTACTGAGTCAGGATACATATCCGAAATCTGAAATAAGGCTGCAGGATCATCAAGTATATCCGACATATAATAACCACCTAGCATAACTGCTTCATTACCTGCGTTATAAATCTCTATCCAATCAGGATAATCCCCCTGTGGACCTGGGAAGGATACATCGTTACTTGCCATAAACTCATTAATATAGAGTTGGGCATTCATATTAGTTGTTACCATCAACGACAAAAACAATGTCATTACAATAACTGGAAAGTAGTTTTTTTTCATACTTATAGATTTAAACATTAATTAAATGATCAATTAAATCGATTCTTGTAATGCAAATATATTTAAAGTAACAATTCCATTCATAAAAAATCCTATATTCAAACTATACATGCCTTGTGAACACTGTTATGAATTAAATAGAGTGCATTGCCAAGACCCTACACCTCATACTCTACATCACTGTTTACATGTGTCTTATGTGTTTTCAATACCATACAAGGCTGATTTATAACCTTACATTAACTCAGTGCTTCAATGAGACACTTATTCTTTTAAGTATCTTTGCCCTTAATACTTTAACGCCACAAATTATGTCATTACTATTTAAAAATGTTAAACAACTTATTTTCGATATTGATGAATTTATCGATACCGTTGAGCAAGGTGTTCTTGTATTTAAAGAAGGTGTTGTAAATTACATTAATGGTGAGCATGCTAGCTTTGCTGATAAAATTGTAACAATTGATAAACTGGAAGCCACTGCTGACAAGCTTCAAAGAAAAATAGATGATGAGTTTTATCGTCACTCCATACTACCTCAAAATGCTAGTGACATTGAGGAAATGTTAGACAAACTTGATGAGCTTATTGATATTTCTAAGGACAACTTATATCAGTTTGAAGATGAGTTACCTTTTATCCCTAAAGAATTAAAAAGTGAGTTTATAAGGTTGACTGAAATATCAACCGAATCTGCACTTGCTGTTTTCCCAGCATCGAGAAGTTTCTTCAGACAACCTTTAAAAGTTAAAGAGATGCTTTCTAAAGTGTACTTTTATGAGAAAGAGACAGATAAAATAGCTAGAAACATTAAGCGAAGACTTTTCCATGATATGAAAGATTTGGATCTAAGTCAAAAAATGCATTTAAGATATTTCACATTACATATCGAGACTGTATCAGATAAGGCCGAAAGCCTTGCTGACCTTCTTTCAATTCTTGCCTTGAAAATGAGTATATGATAATTCTGTTTTTTCTATCAAGTGGTTTATTTCTAGGTTGGTCTTTGGGAGCCAATGATGCAGCAAATATCTTTGGAACTGCAGTTGGCACCCGTATGCTTCGTTTCAAAACAACTGCCATAGTTGCAAGTATATTTGTAATCTTAGGTGCTGTAATTCAAGGTGCCGGAGCTAACCACACTTTAGGGAAATTAGGAAATGTGAGCACTATTGCTGCAGCTTTTACCGTTGCCCTATCTGCAGCATTAACTGTATACTGGATGACAAGAATGAGCCTGCCAGTTTCTACTTCACAGGCTATCGTAGGTGCTATAATTGGATGGAATCTATATACAAGTAACCCTACTGATATAAATGTATTAATTAAGATTGTATCAACATGGATATCAGGACCAATTATGGGTGGAATTTTTGCAGTATTGCTCTACATGCTTGTGAAACTCGTTCTTAAGAAAACCCATATTCATCTTCTTTATAAGGACTCATACATAAGAATTAGCTTATTGGTAGTTGGTGCTTTTGGGGCATATAGTTTAGGTGCAAATAATATTGCCAATGTAATGGGTGTATTTACAGGAGCCATAAACTTACCTACCATAGATTTGGGAATCATCCAGTTTGATAGTACCCAACAACTCTTTTTGGTTGGTGGGATTGCAATTGCAATTGGTATTATTACTTATTCAAAGCATGTAATGGAAACAGTAGGAAATACACTAATGCCACTAACTCCAGATGCTGCGATTGTTGTTGTTCTTTCACAGGCTTTGGTACTATTTATATTTTCTTCTCAAGGGCTATCAACAGCCATACAATCCATAGGATTACCTGCAATTCCGTTGGTTCCTGTTTCAAGCTCACAAGTTGTTATTGGATCTATAATAGGTATTGGAATCTATAAGGGAGGAAAGGAAATCAAATACAATATTCTTGGAAGTATTAGCCTTGGGTGGATAGCAACTCCTCTCGTTGCAGGTGTAATGGCATTTTTCATGCTCTTTTTTGTAAATAATGTTTTCAAACAAGATGTTGGTGGTAACCGAACTCTGGTTGCAAAAGTCGATAACCAAACCATCGATACAATTGAACCACAAGATACCACTGTTTCTATTCAATCTATAATACCACAAATTAATCCAAATCAATCAGAACAAACTAATGCAGAATCATCATATTTTACTTCATCTATTCTATTTTGGTTAACGATTGTAATTCTAATGGTTCTTGTGACTATCCTTCTAATTCTATTTTTTAATCTAAGATTGAAGGACAGGTATAAATTAAAACAAATTGAGGTACTTGAAAAAAAATACCATATTAAAATTGATCAACTTGAAAAAAGTCTGGATGAGAAAATACAGCTTCAGGATAACCTTGGAAAGGAGTTAAAATTCAGACAAAGTGAAATGGTCACAATGGCAATAAGTATTATTCACAAGAATGAATTTCTGGATAATCTAAAAAATGAAGTTGTTAAAATCAAAACAGGAACCAGTGATCAGGAGATTAGATTAAGGTTGAATAAACTATCATTGATGATAACTCAGGATCTCTCAATTGATCGGGATCGAGAAAAGTTTCAAATGCATATCAATGAACAAAATAGTAATTTCATACACCTACTGGAAAGATCTTTTCCAACAATGACTGACAATGAAAAACGTCTGGCATCAATGCTAAGGCTCAATCTTTCATCAAAAGAAATTGCCTCAATTTTGAATATATCTCCAAAAAGCGTGGAGATGAACCGTTACAGGTTACGTAAAAAACTTAAGGTTGATCCCAAGATTAATCTATCAGATTTTATAAGGGACTTTTAATTAAAGGACATTGAAAATCTTACAATAAAAATTATAAATCTAAATAATCTCAATCTCTTCATATTGAACACATCACATTCACATATTGTAAAACCACAAAACGCTATAATATTGACGATTACAGGCATTAGAGTGTTAGTTTCTTAACAATGTAGGGTCTATGTAGTGGCAGCTTTTTTATTAATAATTTGATATTGATGTTATTTAGCAATTGGAAAATTTAAAAAGTGATTTGTTTAATAATCAAAAGCAATTAATATGAAAAAAAGTAATTACTGTAAGATTACATTACTAGGATTAATTATATTATTCCTGTTTAATGGCAATGCTTATTCACAAGTAGAAAATACTGTAACAGGAAAAGTTTTTCCTGCAGGTTTGCAAACACCCATGAGGGATGTTACGGTTCAAATTCAAGGTGACCTTTCATCCATGATACTAACAGATGGAAATGGGTTCTTCAGTCTAACCGTAGATAAATTTCCCGTTGACATTGTTTTCATGAAAGACACCTATGAAAGACAAGTAGTAAATGTTAAAAAAGCCGGTGACATAACCGTATATATGTCAGCAGCTGAAAAAACTGTAAATGACTATGGTCAAGAGGTAGGTATGCGAGTTAAGTTGAATCCAGAATCAAGAGATGGAATCCTTATGTTCTCATCAACTGATAACCGATTCAGATACTGGTTTGATAATCGTGTTTATTTTGATGGTGCTGTATATATGAGCGATAATACATATCAAGGAGTAGAGCACAAAATTGGAAACGGAGTTAATATCCGTCGTATGAGATTTGCCATGAAAGCTATTATATATGGTAATTGGGGTGGAGAAATTGATTTTGACTTTGGTAATAATGCAGTAGATATTAAAGATGCTTACATAAGATATATCGGTAAAAATTGGCAGATTAAAGCTGGTAACTTCAGAGAGCCTATGTCACTTGAAACAATGACAACCTCAAGATACATTACTCTTATGGAAAGACCGTATGCTACTGAACAGGCACCATCACGTCATATGGGTGTTGCATATAAAATGTTTTTTAATAATACGTTTTTTGAGGCAGGTGTTTTCTCAAGTAATATTGCAAATGACCTGATTAGAGATCAAAATAAAAGTAATGGTACAAATGCAGGTTGGTCAGTAACTGCCCGCGCAGCATATGCTCCTATTAAAAAAGATAGAATGGTACTTCATATAGGTGCTAGTGGATCATATAGAGTTCCAAAAATTCAAGAACTTGGAGATCCTGAGAATAGCTTCAGATACGGCGAAAACGCTGAAACAGAAATTAATCGTAAAAAATATATTGATACTGACTGGGTTCCATATTGTAAAACAAAGACCATTTTTGGACTAGAAGCAGCATATGCAGTAAAGAATTTCCGTATTCAAGGAGAGTACTTACAAACAGATATTACTAGAGATGTAGATAAGGTGCCAACAGGTGAAGATAAATTTTCAATGAAGGGTTATTATGTAATGGGTTCATGGATAATAAATAATGCTGATTATTATTATAATATGGCAGATGCGGAGTTTTCACAAGTTGACTTTAGAAACAACAAAAAAGGAGCCTGGGAGGTTGCCCTAAGATATTCATTTATGGATGCAAATACTTTTAAAGATGGAGTCGATATTCCATTTATGCAAGGTGGATCAGGGGAAACATATACTGCTGGGGTTAGCTATTACTTTAACTACAATGTGAAGTTAATGCTAAACTATGCTTATGTAAATCATGATCGTTGGGCTGATGGAAAAGGTAAATACAAAACCTATGATATTGATGCTAACGGAAACGATATTACTCCGGCAGGAGAAGGCGGCATAGACTTTAGCACAATTCAGGCCAGACTTTTAATTGCATTTTAATAGAGTAGTGTGAACCATAAAAAAGATAGAAAGATGAAAAAATATATTTTAATAAGCATTATTGCTACACTATTTTTCACAGGGTGTGTTAAGGACGAACAGCCAGCTCCTTTACCTCCCCCAGCTGAAAAATATGAAAATATTGTTATCAACGAGCTGATAACAAAAGACCTAAGTGACCCTTATTTTGTTGATGGACAAGGAGAAGGTTCTGATTGGATTGAATTATACAACCTTGGAGATGTACCCGTTAATGTTTCTGGTATGTGGGTAACTGACAACCCTGGAGTTGAAGATGATTATAATCGTATTCCTGATTCCGATGCAGCCTTAACAACCATACCTCCAAAGGGGTTTCTTGTTATGATATGTGGAGCTAAAGATACCGAAGGAAACAAAATAGAAACAAGCATAATTGATGGTAGAGTATTCATTGAAATGGGATTAAGCTCATCTGGTGATTATTTTACTGCAATTTATGATCCAGAAAAAGTAGAAATTGACAAGTCTGATGATTTCAACGGGCTTGAAGATGGAAAATCATTTGGTCGTACCTCAGATGCAGGAGACACATGGTCTGTTTTAACGAACAAAACACCTGGAGAGCCTAATGATGGTACTGTTCCTGTTGCTGGCTCACTTATTATTAATGAGTTTATGTGCAGTAATGATACCACATATATTCCTGATGGTGGTCCGGATAATTATCCAGACTGGATTGAAATTTACAATACTGGAGACACACCATTAGATATTGGTGGATGGTATGTTACAGATGATATGGCTGATCCTATTCAATATCAGATTCCAACAGATATTCCAGATCAAACAGTTATACCTGCACATGGTTATCTAGTACTGAAATGTAATGGACTAGGAGAAGGATTACACACTAACTTCAAATTAGGTAGTGGTGGTGATGATATCGGCCTTTCCAAAGATGGTGTAACATTTGATGATGCGGTTACTTATGGATCAAGTGGTGGTACAGGAACTATTGTTCCAACTCCAGCTACAGACATGACAACAGGAAGAGATACTGATGGTAGCTTTGTATGGGTTGTTTTTGATCCAAACACTGCATTACCACCAACACCGGGATCATCAAACGGTAATTAGAAATAAGTTAATATTAATTATCAATGAAAAGGTTTTCAATCATCGTAACAGTTTTGATACTTGCATATTCATGCAGTAAGGAAACACCTACGGTTCCGGTGATTGAGAACCCGATTGGTAGTCTTGAGATGTTAGAAAGTTACCATGTGGATGTTCCGGAACCATCGGGTCTTTCATTTGGTCCTGGAAATAACACATTACTTACCGTTAGCGATCATACCAATAAGGTATATGAGCTTACCTTGCAAGGTGAAGTAATTAGGGTACTTGATTATGTTGGTAAAGACCTTGAAGGTGTAACTTATAACCCTGACAAACATATTATCGTAGTTGCAGAGGAAGCAGATCGCGACATAACATTTATTGACTACGAAACAGGGAACAAAGTTGAATCATACGCCATTGAAATTTCATTTGGCTCAGATAACAGTGGTTTGGAAGGAGTTTCATACAACAATAACAGCCGAATGTACTATATCGTCAACGAAACCAATCCAGATCTATTGGTGATTTGGAGTCCTGAACACGGAATAATCAGCGAAACAAAGTTGAATTTTGCATCTGACTATTCAGGGATATTTATCGATGAGTCGCATTCTCTAATATGGATGGTTAGTGACCAATCCAGAGCATTATACAAATGTGATTATAATGCTAATGTTATTATGACCTATTACCTTGATGAACTAAAGTACGAGGGTGTTGTAATTGATAATGATGTGGCATATTTAATAAATGATGCAACAGGTAGATTAAATATTTATAAAACAAAAGATAACTAACATGGTAACATCTGTAATCCCAAGATATGAATTCAGGATTTTTGGAAATAACCTTGAAGATATTGAGAATAAAATTAAGGAGTTTTCTGATAAGGAGATGACTCGTGATATGGATTCGGTGTATCTATTAACTCCATGGAAGAGAAAGAACAATATTAAAATAAGAGAAGGTGTTATGGATATCAAGATTCGTGAGCAAGAGCATGAAACACTTGAGCAATGGAGTCCATTTTTAGTTGGTGAATTTCCACTAAAAGCTGATGTTATTAAAACTATAGTTTTTCCTGCTCTTGGTGTGGAGAGCCCTGTATTCGAAAGAAAAGCATATACCCTTAAACAATTTATTAAGGAAGTGGTTTCCATTGATCCTGATTTGTCAGTTGCATATGTTTGGAAAAAACGTCATGCATATACAATTGGTGGTTGCATTACTGAAATTGCAGAAATTAAAGTTAATGGTACAGCTGTTAAAACCATCTGTATTGAATCGGAAGATCCAAATAAAGTAATTGCTGCAAAAGAATTGCTTGGGATTGATAATAAAACTGAAAATGTAAACTACCCACTTGCCCTTAAGCGATTTATGGGGCTTACTAAACTACCTGATCACTGGAATAATATTGATTTTTAACCAAGAAAAAAAGCACAGATGACAAAAGATAAAATGAAAATTGGTGAAATATCCAAACCTAGATTTGAGTTCAGAACCTTTGGAAGAGATTTCTCAGATGCTGCCTATTTAATGACAAGACTATCTGTTCCGGTACCTGAAAAGGTTTGGGAAAGAACGTCCGAAGAAACATATATCATTTCAAGGACAAATGATGTTAATAACACCAAAATCCGAGATGGTAAAATGGATATTAAAACATTCGTTCAGGAGGTTGATGGACTGGAACAATGGAACCCACTTATGAAAGGTGAATTCCCGATGAAAGCTGAAGTATTAGAAAAAGAAGTATTTCCTGCATTTATGGTTGATATGCCATCTCTTGACAAAGAAGTTTATACACTGGAGGAATTCATGGCAATGGTTAAATCAAATCCAAATTTGCAAGCCATTACTGTTGAAAAGGAAAGGTTCGGTTATATGATTAACGATACCATCTGTGAATATGCTAATGTCTGGATTAATGGTGCAATGGTAGTAACCGTAAATTCAGAATCCACCGAGTTAGATGATATAAAAAAGACAATAACCGATCTTGGATTAGATGGTATAGAGAATATCAACTATTTACAAGCAGCAAAGAGAATCACCGGTATGATTGATAAAAAATTAGCAAACTAATTCAATCATTCACCATTCACTCATTCAATCATTCATTCACTCACTAAAAGATGGCACAAGAAATAGAAAGAAAGTTTTTAGTAAATGGAGATTTCAAATCACATGTTACTAAAGAAACAAGAATAACACAGGGATACCTTTCATCAATTCCAGAACGAACAGTTCGAGCACGGATTAAAGGAGAAAAAGGATTTCTTACGATTAAAGGTATCGGTAGTGAATCCGGAGCTAGTCGATTTGAATGGGAAAGAGAAATTCCTGTTCAGGAAGCTGGTGAACTTCTAAAAATTTGTGAACCAGGTGTAATTGATAAAACTCGATTTATTGTCCCTGAAAAATCAGGTTTGAAGTTCGAAGTAGATGAATTCTATGGTGAAAATGAAGGCCTAACAGTTGCTGAAATTGAATTGCCTTCTGAAGAACACCCATTCGACAAACCTGAATGGCTTGGTGAAGAAGTAACCGGCGATGTAAGATACTATAATTCAATGTTGATGAAAAATCCTTATAAAAACTGGTAAGGAAAGTATAATTAAGATTTACATCATGCTTAATCTGGTCACCAAAGGCTAGAAACCACAGACACAAAACATATGGATTGGTTTATTTTTAAGTGATGAAAGTTATAAACTATATACTAGGCATAGTCCTGATTTCATATCTGGTACTATTAGGATATTTGTATCTTGGGATTGGTCAAAAAGATACCTATCCTGCTAAGCCTATCAGCATAGTTATCCATTCAAAACCTGGATCTGCAATAGATTTCATGGCTAGAAAAGTAGCAGAAATTGCACGCAAACATAGCGATGCAGCTTTTGTGGTTGAAAACCGTTCTGGAACACAGGGACTTGTTGCAATGCAGCATGTGCTTGATATGAAAGCGGATGGATATACTTTACTTGGTGTAACCAAATCGTTTCTTTCAACAGTTATGGTTAACAAGAGTAAAGTCAGCTTGAACGACTTTCTGTTCATAGCAAATATGGTTTCTGATCCGGAAGCACTAATCTCAAACAATGAACGAGGTTTTAAGTCACTGGATGACATTATTCGTGATTCACAAAGAGAAGAAAAGCAAATATGGATCGGTCCGGGAACAGGAAGCCGTGATCATATAATGGCCCTAAAAACCTGGGAAACCTTAGGAGTTGACGCCAATTGGATTGATTACAAAAGTGGTCCTCAGTCTATTCTTGCAATGCTTAGGGATGAATCAGCAGTTTATGTTGGTAATCCTGCCGATACAAAGGGTAAAAGCAACTTGGATATCATATCTATTGCAAGTGAAAAACGACTGTCGTCACTTCCAAATGTCCCTACTTTCATGGAACAAGGGTATGATCTAAACGAATCAATGTGGAGAGGGTTTGCTTTCAAAAAAGGTGTTCCTGAAAAAGCTGTTGTATATATAACTGATGTTCTTCAAAAGGTGGTTAATGATAAAGAATGGGAAGAGTACTGTAATGAAACTTATGTTTTTTCCAATTTCGAAAAACAGGATGAATTTACAAACAGAATTGCTCAGGAAACTGAGGAAACTATCTTTTACCTGAATAAAGCCGGTTTGCTGGTTACTTATGTAAAAGAAAGTCCTATTCACTTATTACTGGTACTAATAATTATTCTTTCCATTATTTTTTTACTGATCCTTTCCGTTAATAAATTTAAAATCGGCAATATCACTTATGATCAATTGCTTGCGGCTGGTATTTTTGGCTTTTCGGGGTTTTTCTTCTATCAAACATTACTTTTCGATATACCTGAAACTGCAAATATCACAAGCCCTACACTGATTCCAAGAATATGGATTATCACTCTAGCAATACTTAGTATCATTTTGTTTTTCAGATCAAAAGCCAGTACTTCTAAAAAGGAGAATCATTCTCCTAAAATTGTATTAATTATTATACTATTTCTATTCGCTTACCTTATATCAATGCAATGGGTAGGGTATTTTTTCACCACACCAATATTTATCCTCGCAACAATGTATTTACTTAAATATCGTAAAGTGCCCATTATGGGAATAGTTGCATTTGGATTTGTGTTATTCAGTTATTTAATATTTAACAAACTATTAAACATCGACTTACCAATGGGATGGTGGTTTGTATAGAATATAAATTATGGGGATTTTAAACAACCTTTGGTTAGGCTTTCAGGAATTTGGGCATTTTTTGCCCATTATGATGATGCTTATTGGTGTAATTATTGGGATAATGGTTGGTGTATTACCCGGATTATCTCCTTCCATAGGAGTTGCACTTATGCTACCTGTTACATTTGGATTGGACCCAATTAGCGCATTGGTACTATTAGTATCTGTTTATCTTGCTTCCAATTATGGTGGTTCAATAACAGCCATTGCAATTAACACACCAGGAACTCCAGGTGCAGTTGCAACCACTTTTGATGGTTATGAATTAACCAAGCAAGGGAAGCCTCTTCATGCACTTATAACATCATTAACAGCTTCAACAATTGGTGGTTTAGTTGGTACAATAATTCTAATACTATTTTCAGTCCCTCTGGCATCACTAGCTCTATCATTTGAATCGTATGAGTATTTCGCTTTGGGTGTTTTTGGACTAACAATAATCTCGTCTTTAGCAGGAAAAAGCCCAATTAAGGGATTTATTTCTTCAGGTATTGGATTGTTACTAATTACTGTTGGATTTGACACTCAACTCCCATTTTCAAGATTTAACATGGACATCCCTAATCTAGCTGATGGAATTGAATTCATCCCGGCACTTATTGGATTATTTGCTCTTGGGGAAATCTTTTTTAGTATTGAAAAAGGAGATAGTGTTCAGGAAAAGAAAGCAACAAAAGTAAATCTTACTGAGGCACTCCCCTTAAAGGAGTTATTAAAGCTAAAGTGGTTGATGCTGAAATCTTCTGTAATTGGCACACTTGTGGGCTGTATTCCGGGCGCAGGAGGAACAATTGCAACATTTATTGCTTACGATAGTGCTAAGAATTCCAGTAAAAATCCTGAGAAATTTGGTAAAGGCTCACTGGAAGGTGTGGCCGCACCTGAAGCTGCAAATAATGGTTCAGTAGGTGGTGCATTGGTTCCATTACTAACGTTAGGAATACCGGGAAGTGCTTCAACAGCAGTTTTAATAGGTGCGCTTATGATTCATAAACTAAACCCAGGACCTGAACTATTCGATAAGGAACCAGGACTGGTATATGGCATCTTTGTTAGTCTATTCTTTGCCAATATATTTATGTTCTTCGTTGGACTACTGGGCAACAAAGTCTGGATAAAAATAATTGCAGCACCAAAATCTGTTCTGTATCCAGTTATCCTTGCACTATCATTCATTGGAAGTTATTTTATTCAAAACTCAGTATTTGATGTTGGTGTGTGTATTGCATTTGGAATACTTGGATGGATTTTGAAGAGAGGTAATTTCCCAACAGCACCAGTTGTTCTGGGTTTAATATTAGGGAAGATGATCGAAGAAAACCTACGCCTTTCATTAATAAAAGGTGAATGGATTGAATTTTTCACACGACCTGGTAGTTTAATTATAATCATACTGGCTGTTGTCTCATTTTTTATGCCATATATCAAGAAAAAGCTGGTGAGAAAATGAAAATGTATGATATTAGGATATCAACATCTAAACCTAGCGTCTATTTTATTAAAAAAGAGAAAATATTACAATGAATATAGATAGTAAAGATGTTTCCAATGACTTCGATCCATTGGACATGCAAAATTATAGAATTGAACGATTACCGAAAAGATCAAAATCCAAGGTAGAGTCAATATTGTCAATAATTGGTGGACCCTTGGCGATTATTACATTTGTCTTAATTTATTTCATCTTTAAGCCGGATTTTTTGCAATCAATTGATGTGGAATCTCTCACTGAATCAGCTAAAAATGTATTTAGTCTAAGGGGTTCAGAAGAGTTTTCCAGAATTAATATAGCAATGCTCGCAATATTTGCAGCAGGTATAGTTCTTTGGATGACAGAAGCAATTCCAAACTATCTTACATCATTAATAATTATTATAAGTTTAGTGCTCACTGGAGTATTAACTGAAAAGGAGGCATATGCCCAACTAGGGCACAAAGTTATGTGGCTAAATATCATGTCGTTTGTACTTGCAAGCATGCTAGTTAAAACAGGATTAGCAAAACGTTTTGCTCTATGGTTTATAGTTCATTTTGGTAAGAAATCATCATCAATATTTCTGAGCTTTCTGTTAATAAATGTGGTCCTTTCTGCTTTTATCTCAGCCACAACTGCCAAAGCAGCCATACTATTACCAATATTTATGGTTATCTCAGCTATTTATGGGGCTCGAGGAGGAGAAAATAAAAACAACTTCGGGAGAAATATTGTTCTTCAAAACCTATTTTATATAAATATTGGAGCCAGTGGATTTCTTACTGGATCAGGTGCTAACTTACTTGCAGCCGCATTAATTACAGGAGCAACGGGTGTGGACATATATTTTACCGACTGGATGAAAGGTAACTTTTTAGTCGCCATACTTCTAATGTTCATTGGCTATATTATTGCAGTCAGGGTGTTCTTTCCATTAAAAAAGGAAGAACGTATTCCACAAATTCCAGGTGGTATGGACCGTCTTAAGGAAGAGTTGCACAAACTTGGGAAGATGAATTTCCAGGAAATTAAATCAGCACTTCTATTTATTGCTATACTTGCCTTTTGGGCGACAGACAAATATCATGGAATTAGTCCAACTGCAATTGCATTTCTAGGTGCCATAATCGCATTATTACCAAAAATTGGCATACTAAAATGGAATGATGTTGATATTCCATGGCATCTGATGCTGTTTTCAGCAGGAGCCTACACTTTGGGAGCAGGGTTTAAGGTAACGGATTTGCCATCTATTTCAGTTAATGCGATGTTTGACTCCCTTGGGTTAGGAGCTCAAACACCATTTTGGATTCTCTATTTGTCGCTAACTTTTGCCATGGCATTTAGTGCACTGATCTTTCAATCAAAGACCATGCGAACCATGATATTTATTCCAATTGCCATTGGAGTTGCTCAGCGTTTTGGCTTTGATGTTATTAGCTTGGCATTACCAGTTGCCTTTCTAATCGAACATGTTTACATGCTTCCTTTCAATAGTAAACCTGCTGCTCTTCTTTATGAAACAGACCAATACAGTCTTACAGATACATTTAAATTTGGAATTACGATGCTTGCAATCGGCTGGGTGATTAGCATACTAATGGGTGAAACATGGTATAGATATCTGGGAATAACGCCAGATGGAGTGTTCGGGTTATTTTAGATTATATTATTTCTTATTCCCTTTGAAAATCTTATCAAAGAATTTTCTTATTCCACTTTTCTTCTTCTCTTTCTTGGGTTTATCAGAATCTTGTTCTTTCTCATCTACCCTATCCTTATCATCATCTTTATCAGTTACTCGGTTTATAAAGCCTACTAATCCTTTTTGGAAGAAAGGATCGCAATGAATCAACTGACCTTCTTCATAAATATGCGTAAAGTCTGATAAATATTTGTTTTTTAGTGATCCCTTTGATTCGATATCTGAAAGTATATTTCCTGCAATTGGCAAAGCTAAAGCTGACCCGCTTCCAAGTCCACCACGGAAATGAACCTCAGGTGATCTTGCACCAACCCATGTACCAATAACTATGTCAGGAGTATAAACCATAAACCATGCATCACTATAATTTTGGGCTGTTCCTGTTTTTCCTGCAAGCTCTGATTTTATACCAAACCTATTTCGTAGCTGTCTTCCTGTTCCCTCATTAACTGCTTTCTCTAAAATCACGGTAATCTGATCAGCAATTTTTGTATCGATAATCTGATTGGGTGTTACAACATCGTTCTCATAAATAGTATTTCCATCAGAATCAACTATTCTATCAATCATAATTAACTCATCACATATATAACCATCATTAGCAAGCGCACCATAAGCCTTTACAATTTCATACAATGAAACATCCAAGGCTCCCAATGCAATTGAAGGAGTTTCAAAGATTGGAGCATCCAAACCAAATCTACGTAACATATCACTAACCTCATCATGACCAGTTTGAAAATACAAATCCATGGTAGGTAAATTCATTGAGTTGGCAAGTGCATACCATAGAGCAACTAGAGTGTCTTCACTACTACTATTATCATAATTTCTGGGTGTCCAGTTATCAAACTCTTTATACTCAACTACTTCATTATTCAAATAATCACATGGAACAAACTTTTTTTCCAATCCTGCTGTGTAAATTAGAGGTTTAATTGCAGAAGCCACCTGTCTTTTTGAAAGCACCAAATCGTAAGGTAAATACCTGTAATTATTGCCTCCTATCCATGTTAAAACTCTTCCTGATTGTGGTTGTGTAATAAGAACAGCAGCATTTAGCATACTGTAATAATGCCAAAGACTATCCGATAAGCTCAGTGCATCACTATTATCTGATGACCATGTAAAAACATCTCTTTTCTTGGTTTCGCTAAGTTTCTGTTCGCCATATTTTTCCTTAACCGAATTATACCAATCTTTCTTTATGCGACTATTTTTCAATTCTCTGTTCAGGAGTTTCTGCATTTTAACCAATTGGTTTTTTACAGATTTCTGCGCCGACTTCTGAAGAGAAAAATCAAGCGTCGTATAAATCCTCAAACCATCCTTTTCAAGATCAATAACTCTTGAACTTTGATAATTTAGGTCATCAATAATTTGCTGTGCCCTTTTCTTTACACGGTAAGCAAAATAACCAGCCGGTGCTTCTCTTTGATAGTTGGAATATGACAATATTAACTCCAAATCTAAAAGAACATTAACCTTTTCCTCCGTCAAATAACCTTCATTATACATCAATGTAAGAACCTGATTCCTGCGACGTTTGGCGTTTTCAGGGTTTAACCTTGGATTATAATATGTATTCGCCTTAAGTAAACCTACAAGTACTGCCGATTCCTGGATGTTTAGTTCTTTACAATGCCGTCCAAAGAACCTCATTGAAGCAGCTTCAACACCAAACACCTCTTCTCCAAAAGGAACCGAATTCAAGTACAATAACAGAATTTGAGGTTTTGTAAGAACGTTCTCCATTCGAACCGCAATAATGGCTTCTTTCAGCTTATTTACAGGCATCGACATGAAACTATGGTCATTTCTACCGTAAAGGTTTTTAACGAGCTGTTGGGTAAGAGTACTTCCTCCGCCGGAGCTTCTGTCGCCTAGTATTATTGTTTTGAATAGAACACGTAGATAACTCCGTCCATCATATCCTTCATGCAGATAAAACCTCTTGTCTTCTGTGGCTACAAGAGCATTAATTAAATGTTCCGGAATATCATTCCAGCTTATGTTAGTTCTGTTTTCTGCAAAATATTTTCCAATTATCTCACCATCATTGGCCAATACCAATGAAGCCTCCTCATTTTGAATTGACGATAGCTCTTCGGTAGTAGGAAAAGGGCCAAATACTCCATAATAGACAGCTACTACAAACCCAGCTAGTATCAACATTCCTGCCAAAAGCAACAAAATCAACCACTTAAAAAACTTTCTGATAATCTTCTTCATAGTATTTATTAACACTTCACAAACGCAACTTTAATATTGGATAGTATAATAGTAGGTTATTATAGTTTTGATTTTTTATTCGTTACTTTGTATCACTATTGAATTAATCCAAGCAAAACTAACTAAACATATCAATCATGATTCTACTACACAAAAAAACATCATCATATTTTCTAGTCTTATTGATGTCTCTTGCTATCCTAATTGTACCTTCATGTTCTAAAGATAATAATGAAGATCCTCCTGTTTATGAAACATATGTAAGTCATGAATTAGTAGTTACATATACAAGTGGTGGTATTAAAACACTTTTTCAACAAGCTCAGATACTTAACCCTGAAATTGAGGCTCTTATTGAACATATCCAGTATAATGTAAGTGTATATAATGTGACTTATAAAACACCTTTTAACGGTGAAGTTATTGAAGCATCAGGTCTTGTATGCATTCCTGTTTCAGAAGGCGAAACTTTTCCAATAATAAGTTTTCAAAATGGAACAAATACTGCTCATAATGAAGCACCAACAAAGGATTATAACAGTTTCTTTTTCAAATACCTTGAGTCATCTGCATCAATGGGCTATATAATGCTTATTCCGGATTACATTGGATTTGGAAAGTCGGAGCAGTTAGTTCATCCTTATATGCATAAAGAAAGTACAGTGACCTCAGTAGAGAACCTAATACTCGCCACTGAAGAAATGATAGAATTAAACACAATAAATGCAAATTGGAATAAGGAGGCTTATCTTATGGGATACTCACAAGGAGGATGGGCTACATTATGTACACATAGATATTTAACACAAAAGCAGGAGCAATCATTTGAAGTTAAGGCTTCATCATGTGGTGCAGGTCCATATGAACTAGCAGTTGTTCAAAATTATATGTTTGAAGGTGTTACATATCCTCAACCTGTTTACATGGCATACACAGGAATATCCTATAAGTCGATGGGTTTGATCACTAACCCTTTAACAGACTATTTTAATGAACCATATGCAACACCATTACCTTCATATTTTGATGGTTCTAAAAGCAATGGTGAAATAAATGAATTACTCAATGATACTGTATCCGTCTTGGTTGCCAATTCATTCTTAACAGGCATTAATACGGATCCATTATACAACGACTTTAGAAATGCATTGGAAAGCAACAGTGTTGAAGGATGGAATACATCTCAACCAATTCATTTATACCATGGAACAGTGGATAACTATGTTCCACCAACTACAACAGAGATCGTATATCAGGAATTTAAGGATGCAGGTGCTGCTGATATGGTATCCTATTTTCCATTGGAAAATATGGGGCATACATCAGGAGCAATTCCAATGGTAGTAAGCTCCTTAATCTGGTTTAATGAAATAAAATAGAGGTACTAACCCTGTCATGGTGAGCTTCCCTAAATACGGTTGACCGTTTTTAGGGAAGTTCGCATATTCTTATTCTCTGTGAACACCAATTAGTCGGTATTATCTTGCGCAAGTAGGTTTTTTAATGGAACGAGCTTATTGATTTTGTCTTTTTGAACCTGTGATAGATCCGGATATTCTTTGTTATATACCATATTACTATAGTATTTCTGCAGTCCCCAAATTGACTCATTTACCATCGACATAAAAGTACGATGATCTTCCCTTTTTGTAAAGGAGCTTTTTCTAACAAGCAGTTTTAGATCACAACTGGCCATGTCAATGTTTTCGGTTGTGATATTTCCATACTTTTCATAAACATATGATATTAATATTTTTCTGATGCTTACTCCTGTGCTGTCAAAAGCAACAGGACCATTATCGATCAATACAATTGAAGATTTATTAATATAAACTCTTATAAGATTAGTGAAATCAACAATTTGGCTTACTTCAATACCCCTGTATTGAATGTCTTCATATTGGCAAGCATCTCTTCCAATAACCGTTACAATAGTTTCTTGGTCCTGCGCTGAAACGCTAATGGAAAACAAGAGAGAGATTATGATACTTACTAACGAGATATTATTTTTCATGGCATTAAGTTTGGTGTTATTTGATGGCAAAAATGATATAATCAATGATACATTGTGTTTCAAAGTTGTTTCATTTCTGTTTCAAGCAGTTTTGGCATATAACTTATGTATATTTTTATACCTGATTTAATGTAGCAACCCATAATGGAAAAAGCGAGTTCCATAAAAGTGGAGATTAACAGATGTAAAAAAATCATTGAACATCAGCTTGGCTGGGCCATTGATTTTGTACCTACCAGAAGGGAGTATGAAATACTTGTTGAAAGGATCTTTGATAAAACCGGTGTGCTGCTAAGCCTATCCACAATCCGTAGAATTTGGAGTGATGATTTCAAAAACATTCCACATAAAAGCACTTTGGATGCAATGGCAAAATTTGCCGGATTTGTAGATTGGCAGAATTTCACTGAAATAGATACTAAGGGTGAATTTATACCTAAGAAAAAGAATAGTTTTTCTAAAATTATTATGGGCATTATCATTATCCTGACGGTGGTAGTTATCATCTTAACTTATCAATATTTTCAAGTCAAAAGGGTTGAGATATCAGGGCCAATTGTTTTCGAGTATTATCAAGAGAGTGATTCAATGGTCCCAAATATTGTTGTTTTTTCTTACGATGTGAGTAATATCCATGCCGACAGTTTTTTTATTGTTGAATCATCAAATGACTATTTAAGAAAGCGGTTGAAAGTTAAGATTGGACAGATGACCAGCTCTTATTATCAACCTGGTAGCTATGAAGCATTTTTGCTAGCGGATGATTCCATAGTTGGAAAGCTAGATATTGAAATTCTTTCAAATTCATGGGTTGCAATGCTTAAGTATCAGTTGGCACCCAATGATCTTCCCTATTACTTCTATGGCAACGACATCATTTTTGATGGATTACTTAATGTTTCAAGGGATATGATTGTGAATAATAATATTGAAATATCAGACGACCTATACACTGTATTGACCAATACATTTAATTCTGATACTTTTAAAATGGGAAATTTCAATTTTGAAACCCGAATCAAACTTGATAGTATTGAAACCTACCTAACTTGTCCAAAGATTTATATCAGTTTATTATTTGACGAACTATGTTATATCCCCTTGGTTCAATATGGGGGACAGGATAAGTTACAGATAAAGTATGGTAATACCTATATGACAAGCAATGATAGTGACTTATCAGGGTTTGGATGTAATATTTACGATTGGCAGAAAGTCGAAATAACTTCAATGGATAGTCGAACAGAAATAATATTGAACAATGAAATAATAGCAACGATTCTTGATTCAACAGGAATGGGAAAGTTCAAGGGTTTTTCCCTAAGCTTCGATGGTATAGGTTCAATGGATTATATATTGCTTTCCTCAATAGTTAATGATACAATATTCTACGATGATTTCAGTGTAGCTTATTGATTTGCTTTGTTATAAAGAATAGGCATTTGTCCTTTCCACTTATTCCATAGATTATCATCAACAATAAGATCTGCCATAAAATTACCTACGTTTATTCGACTTATGGTTCCTGCATTAAAAATAGCGCTTCGGGTTGGTGAAGGAAAAGCCTCATAATCAGTTACCTCATCCTCATTTACCAAACCATCTGGTCTTACAGCCACCCACTCAATAAATTTATCTTTTTGACCAACTTTTGTACGTAAATAGTCAGCGGCTTTTTCGTTATCAACATGTGGTGGTAACAACAACCTAAGCAAACCAATCACAATTTTTTCGCCCATGGAAATAGTTTCTGTCAGATCTCTGTTACTATTGCCTGAGGTATTCATCAATACAAACTTGATGGGTTTCTCCCCTGCTCCATTCTTTTTTATGGCATTACAAATTGTTCTAACTGTATCGGTTACCAATCTTCGAGGTTTTCCAAACATTCCTTTAAAACTTATATTATGACCTAAACATGAAGCTGCTGCATCACAGCCAACTAGGTGTGAAACCATATCATCAACACCTATTTCTGACGCATTTGCTATAATTATGGAAACTTTATCATTTTTTTTCCAGGAGTTGGGCAAGTTTTCAGCTGTCCGAACAATCACTTTTACTTTTTGACCCTTCTTAAGCAGTTGTTCCACCAGATGTTTTCCAGTTGCTCCACTTGCGCCAACTATCAATGTTGTCATAATATTAAGTTATTAGATACTGTAGTATAGATACCTTACAATAAGATACTTTTTTACAATCATAAGCTATGCGCTTAAAAAATCAACTTTACCTGAATCGAGATGGTAATAAGCTGGTACTATTTTCAGTTTACCTGAATTAACGGCATCTGCAATAATATTGGAACGTTTAGCCAATTCTTTAACGGTTAACTTTGCATTTTCATGGACAACTTCATCTACACTGGCATTGTCGGATGTGGACTCAAGCGCTGGCAAAATATGGGAAAGTAAATGATTTAGATTATAACCATTGTCACCACCTGCAACAGCAGCAGCAACAGCTCCACAACTTTGATGGCCAAGTACAACTATGACCTCAGTATTAAGGTTGGCAACAGAATACTCTATACTTGCTATGGAGGATGTGTTGGCAATGTTTCCAGCTACTCTAACTACAAAGAGTTCACCAAGCCCGGTGTCGAAAATTAATTCGGGTATTACACGACTATCTGCACAGCTTAATACAATTGCAAATGGGTCTTGACCCTTTACTAATTCTTTTCGTGTAGATTGGTCAACGTTGTCTTGTGCCAGATTATCTTTTACAAACTGCTCATTTCCAGTCTTTAGTCTTTCGATTATTTCTTTTTGATTCATATTATAATTATTTTATCGGGTAAATATATAACAAATTGGAAATACGGACTTCTATGGAAAAGATATTCAATCCATGAGATTTTGTCTCTAATCTATTATTCCCAAAGTCATGAATAAACGTAAGGCTAGTTAAAAACGTATTCGAATTTAACATAATTTATGGTTCCATATTCAGGAAGATCCTGCCACTGGTAATAATTTTTGCGATATTTTTTTTCACTAATAGGTAGATGTCAATAACTGACCACATCATTGTTACAAGTTAGAAAAACGAGAAAGGAATTATACGAAGAAAGAAACCTAGAACTAACGAACAAATTATCATCAGTACTCCTTTCAGATATTGCTTCAGTATTATCTGCCCGCTCCCAGGAATGATAATTTAAAGAACAAAGGGAAGAAATGTGTTCATTATTGTTTGAATTATTTCCTATTGTATTTCGTATTTATAGATGTCGTGAATTTTAGGGTTATATTCGTCCAAAGCAACATTTGTAGCTTTTACATCTACACCCCTTAAACCTGTTGATGGTTTTGAAGAAACACCTTTAAACTTTCTTTTGGAATAAATCTTTATTACTCTCTTATTTGTCTTACTATCAATTTCATACAATGCTATTTTGCCATTTTTATCCAATGAACTTAAATGGCATCTTTTAAATTTTTCACCACTTCCACAATAACAAGGCTCATTTCTACGTAACTCAACATATTCCTTAGGGTCTTGATTAACAAAAATTTTGAGTATAAAGTTTATTATTGATTTCATTCTTTCTCTAAAATTGCAATTCCCGAACAAGGTACTTCAATGTGATTAATTCCCTTATCAAACTTCATGGATTGTTCAGCAATTAAATTTCCTGTACAATCTTTAACTGTTACGGTTCCTGAAAATGGTGAATCAAAGTTAACAACAATCAGAGTTGTGTTTTTAGCATTTATAATATCAATCTTAGTTATGTTGCTACTTATTGGAATAACGATATCCTCATAAGTTGTTGTAATTTGGTGATAATCATTAATTGCGGTTAATATGGGATAGTTAGCTCCAGGGTTAGATGGAATGAATTTGCCATCAATTAATATATTCTTGTGATCATTCCAATAACTAAACCAAAATCGGATCATATCCAAATGTTTATCTGGGACTTCACCAAGTTTAACACTTAGCTGTGGGACACTGTAAAGTATATTCAGAATCTGTAGTGCTGCTTGTTCAACGGTCTCTTCATTCCGCCAAATAAACATATCACTATGAACGGCGGTGTTTTGGGAGAGTATTCTCAGGTTAGTGGTTTCCAATCTGTTTGCCACAGCATTATTCGGACAATCAACACCTCGAAACATATTACCATATTTTCGCATCAAAGGTCCAATATATGGTTGCCTGAATTCAATTAGAATATTGGGTTTTATCTCAATTAACCTTGATGTCACTTCTGTCATTAAAGCATCAGTAGCATCATTAACACTTGCATAATCCCGCCCATTTTCTATGGTTAGTTTAGTATCATCAGAAGCCGTAAACCGCCCAATGAAATCAAGCTTAAAACCATCCAAGTTCCATTCATTTAGAGCAGTGACGTATGTATCCACAATAAATTCCCTAACCTCGGGGTATCTAGGATCAAGTACATATGTTCCTTGTGATTCCCAATGGCGAAGATATTTACCAATAAACTTTGGGTAATTTTTCGCTTTTTCTCCAATAAATGGCAGAGAATACCAGAGCAAAATTTTCATGTCTTCATCATGAACTGCTTGAACAAACTCACCCATATTTGGTATACGTTCAGGATACCAGTCACCCGTATATGCATAACCCCTGTTACCATCATTTGTTTGCCAGCCATCATCAATTATAACAGCATCACAGCCAAGTGAGCGAGCAATTTTACACTCATCTACAATTTCTTCCATGCTAATATTCTGATGGTAACTATACCATGTTGAATACATTGGTTTTTTAGCATCATCCGGCACATACATTGGCTTATAAGCTGGCATATCTGCCCACCATGTTGCAACATCATCAATGGTTTCATAATATGGAAGAGAACGAGTATCAATTCTGAGTGTTATTGAATAACTTGTTGTTTTTGGCAGTTTCTCGTTGAAGAGTGATATTCTGGGGTAGAAGTGAACATCTTCTTCTTTTAAATAACTTATGAATTCAGATTTATTTAATGCATCAGATAAAGAAATGGTTATTCTATTTTGCAAAGAGTTGTTATAGTATGATAGTACAGGTGCATATCTTGTGGCTTTTGAAGTAATTCCGCTACTGTAAAAATTCACCTTATCAGATGACATACTCGGGTTCCAAAATCCCATGATATTGATTGATGGAAAATTAAAACGAATGGAGATTGGCTTAAGTTCTGAAGGGACGGGAGAAGTAAAGTTAAAAGTAATCAGCTGAATACCATCCTCGATGGTTTCTATTGATTTTTCCACACTGAAGTTTCCTGTTTCACCCACAATTATAATGCTGTCTGGATGAATTACCAGTGATGGTATTGGTTCAGTTTTCGATAGTATATAAGTTGGTTCGGAATTGTTGTTACATGAAGCCAGTAATATTATCAATGAAATAAAAAGCAGAAGTTTTTGAGTAGATTTCATATTATTTGTAATCAATCGGTTTGTAATTCTATTTTGTAAAACTCTTGATTTGCATTATTGTATTCTCATTCAGGTTTCCAAAGCTAAAAAAGGAAACCCCATCTGCTCCTCCTTCAAGGGCAGCATTGATAGCTTTGGTAACATCATTTTCATTTTGCAATCCGGGAACATATAATCCGCAAAACAATTTTGATTTACTACCAACAGCTTTTTTGTCTTCTACTATAACCTTGCGTATCCAATCAATATCTTCATTATAGAAATTATGATATACCATTGGAAAATAGCAATTGAGCTCCCATTCACCCCAGTTTTGCCGTACCATATCCGCCGACATTGAAGGGGTGGGAAAAACTGCTGCTGTAATTTTAAGATTTTTAGAAGTAACATGGTCACGGATACTTTCAACCGTTGTATTTAATTCATTTAATCTGAAATTTATCCACTGTTCATTGTTTCCGGGATCATCAAGATCCATGGGATCAGAACCAAATTTGGATTTGAATAACTCCCGCATATAAGGATGATATCCATAATCGAACTCAGGCATAATATGATCTTGTACAAGTCCGTATTTTGGTTGTAGACCAAGGGGAAGAATTACATCCACATAGCGTATATAATCCATGTGAATCCCAGATAAACCCTCTACTGTTGCCAGTTCATCCATTTTAGATTTTATGAAAGATTCTACTTCTGGAAGGGCTGGACACATGAATTTGTAATAATTCACATATGCTTTTTCATCTGCAAGGGATTTTCCAAGCTGATTTACACTTAACCACTCGGGCTTGGCATCACCTCTATTCATTGTCCAGAACCAAGCATGTACATCAATATCATATTGATTAGCAAGCGGTATTACCTTGGTTAATTGGTCAACTCCTCCTCCAAAAAGAAATCCTTTTATACCGATATCATCCAGTTTTCGAAAAATCTGCTCCCATTCTCCATCAGTCTTATGGTTACCTCCCATCCAAACCCAAAATTTTGGGTAGTTGTCATAAGTTCTTACTTTTTGGGAGTAGTTGATTTCTTCATCTAAAAATGTCACATATCCCCAGTGTTCAGGAACATGCATGTTTATCACACCTTGTGGTGACCATACCCAGTTGTTTTCAGGAATTGGTTTTCCCGTATCCTTGTTGGTTTTTTTTTCGTAACGATTATCACAATATTCGGTCTCCCATTGCACCCGTGAAAAATTCATGCGCCAAGTATCACCTGGTTTTGGGGCTTCTAGTTCCGGAATTCGATTTCGGTAGGCAGTCCATGGAATTGCCAATTCTACCGTCCATTTTATATCCTTCGTAGTTGAATCATTTATTTCCCCATATATCTTTACAGACTTCTGTAATCCTTTAGCATTCCAAACTAAATCTGGCTTACCCCCTTTTTTGTAAGGCTTTACCATAAAGAGGTCCAATATAGTTTCCAGGGCATTAATTTCAATTTCGAAATAGTTTAAACCATCATTTGTTGGATCTATAAACACTTCAAAATCATTATCTCTGTAAACTATATCATCATGTTTATCGAGATATGCCCAAATGTTAGGCTCTTCGAGCTCAGCGGCGATGTATAAGTTATTATCATCCCAAAGCATTTTCATTCGAGTATGGTAATATGGGTCTGGGTTGCTATCTCCTTCAATATCTTCAAAAAAGTCTGACCAGGGGATATTTTTCCATACTTCATCGTAAACATCACCATCAACAACTATATCATGAGTGGTTTTATAGCAATTGTAATCTTTATGCTTGGCTTGTGAGTAAAGTAATATATTGGTTAGAAGGAGTGATGTAATCAGCAGAAATTTCCTTGATATAATAGATTTCATAATCTTGATATTCCAGTATCAAAAGTATGGAAAATGTCTGTTAATTAAGCGAAAGATTTTTAAACGGAGTTCTATGTATGAACTAAACACAGCATCGTATAATTTCTAAACAAACTTCTCTCTTTTCTGAAGATTAATTAAGGCCCATAATATGGATATTACAGAGCCAACAACTAGCATAAGTCGGTTTTGAAAGATTACATTTATCCAAATTGTGTAACTCATGTCGGATGGCATGTTGAAAGGATTTAGAAAAATATTCCACTTACTGTGTTCAAGAGGTTCCGACATTATCCAAAAGAATAATCCAATAATTACAATTACAACAGCTGCCCCACTGGCATTTTTTATCAAGGTTGTGAACATGAAAGAAAGGCAAGCCATGAAAAGTAGAGGATACATGACCTCGTATACCATTTCAAAAATAGGGACCTGCACCAATGCAAATACTGAGAATAATGTCATTAATAATATTACTACAGCAAGCAAGACAAGGGTGATTAAAAATCTCAGTAAGTAGATGCTATATCTATAGTTTGGGATGCTGAAAACGATTTCAAGCATACGTGCATCTTTATCATTTTGAATGTTGAAGAGTACTGGATAGAAAATGATTAATAGCCCTGGAAAAATAAGAGAATTAAAAACATAATCTTGCATTGGAGTGAAATCGGCAAAAAGCATAATAGTTGTTACGATTAAAAAGAATGTAATCGCAGCAATCATAAAGTAGATAAACTTATTTCCGAATATAATCTTCAGATTATAGTTTATCATGCTAATGGCAATATTTAATTTGTTTCTTATCATTTTATAATACTTTCTAATCTCTTATACCATTATTTTCTATCTAGACTTTCCTTTTCAACAAGTACAAATAAGCATCTTCTAGATTTGCCTTAACCAACTGAGCATCTTCATTGGGAGCTTTTTCTGATAAACATCTTACACGAATAATATCATTTTCTCTCATGTGGTGAATCACAGTAAGGTCATCTTTAATATCTTCATATTCAGATGGAGTCAGGTTCATTGTCCAGATTTTCCCCTCAGCAATTTCAGCCATATCAATTGGTCTTCCAAGATAAACCACACCTCCTTTTTTCATAACCGCTACTCGGTTACAGGAACTGGCAACATCTTCAATAATATGTGTTGAGAAAATTACAATTCGATCCTGGCTAAGTTCTACTAATAAGTTTCTAAATCTGATTCTCTCCCGAGGATCTAATCCAGCAGTGGGCTCATCAACAACAAGTATTCTGGGCAAATGCAATAATATTTGAGCAATTCCAATTCGTTGTTTCATACCTCCTGAAAAAGAACCAATCTTTCCATTGCGATTATCAAACATATGAACAGCCTTTAGAACATACTCCACCCTTTCTTCTCTTGCCTTTTTATCATATAGCTTTTTAAGAATTCCAAGATAATTTAAGAAATCCCAAGCGGTCATGTTTTCATACATTCCAAATTCCTGAGGAAGATAACCTATCAAACCCTGCAGCTCTTCACGGTTTTCCTTTAGGTCGATATCATTAATGGTAATTTGTCCGTAGCTGGGTTCCAATATTCCACAAATAATTCTCATTAGAGTTGACTTTCCTGCACCGTTGGGTCCAAGTAAACCAAACATTCCAGTTTCAATATTGAACTTAACACTTGTAACAGCTTTAAATGGAGTCTTCTTTTTACCGAGAATAGGAATAACCATCACAAAACGGTAGTATATTTTTCTGATACCCTTAAACCAACCCTTTAATCTGTTTATATCAACCTTGTCTTTATGAATCTTATCAGATGTATAACTAATGGATGATGCTAGGTACCAGATTACTCCAGTTGGAATTACAAGTCCAATAAGTCCGTAGATGCTATAAAAACTGTAGAGAGCAATTGCAGGATATAACCAGTAGAAAAGGCCAAATAGAACTTTTGAAATAATTCGGATAAACTTCGCTCTATCAGACCCTGCGGTAAAGGTTTTCAATGGTCCCAATAACAATAGAACCAACATGTAGAAGATAATTTGCAATATAAAATACCAAAAACCTCCTTCAATGTGGTGATAGATTAAATAGTATGAGAATGCAATTAATGGTAACTGCCAAATCAGGCCACCTACGATTGTTTTACCAGAAGCAGTATCATGTATACCAAGTCGTTTTCTGATGTTTAACCCTGATTTCCATTCTCTCATGAATTGACTATCCCAATCATAGATCTTAACCACATTCCGAATTTCAATGAACAACGACTCATCTTCACCAATTAACTTTTCATTAGCCTTTCTTAAACTGGTTTTAATGAAATAGATGGCTGATGGTACAATTATGATTAGTACAATAAAATATATCAACTGCCATACTTTGCTATCAACCTCTGTGTAAATGTAATAAGAGCCCACCGTCCACAATATTGCCTGAACAATTTTTATAATGATATTCTGTTCTCTCATCCAACTTAAAGCTGATTGAAGACCAGAGTAAAATGTTGGAATAAATACTAGGGTAAGTAAGGTACTAAGTGCCAAACCTCCAATTACAGTAATTGCGAAAGGAACACCAATTTGAGTAACATATTCAGCCTTTCCAAGTGCTAATGGTATGAGTGCAATAATGGTTGTTATGGCGGTAATTAAAATTGGTCTAACCCTTGCTAATCCAGCTGTCATCAATGCTCTGGTCTGACGATTGCCTCTTCGTTGCAGAACACGTGTATAATCAATCATTATAATACCATTGTTTACCACAATACCTAGTAATATGAGGAAGCCCGTGAATACATTTGCATTCATGATTGATGTACCTGTTAGAATTAGTAATATCAATGAACCAACTGCTGCAAGAGGTATGGAAAACATCATTACGATTGGCATTGTAAATGATTCGAATACTGAAGCAAGTATCATATAAATTAGCAATACAGCCATTAAGAGTAAGAATCCAAATTCTCCAAGTTGATCATCTTCGTGTACAACTTCGATGACCATATCCGAACTCATACTAATATTTTCGATCAAATCATCAACCTCAGCTCTTGCTGCAGTTAGCAAGTCGTTTTCATCGTTTACTTCATCAAGAAATTCATAGGAAACCACTATTCTCTTTTCTTGGTTTGTTCTTTGTATTGTTGATAAACCAGTTGTGAAATTGAAGTCGCTTACATTCTGAAGCTCGAAGGTTGTACCTGTATTTCCACGTACATTTAATGTTTTCAAATCATTGATATTACGATCGGCGATATTCGGATCAATATCTGGCATTTTTATTTGAATGTCGAACTCTTCATTACCCTGCTTCAATACTACCCCACTCGAAAAACCTGGTTGAAACGAATTGAGTTCAGAAAGCACTGACGTTAGCGGTATGTCATAAATAGACATAAGCTGTTTATCGAAAAGCAGCTGTACTTCAGGACGTTTTTGTGGAACCTTTATATCAATACGTTTTATTGATGAAATTTGTCCCAGATAATATTTTACATCCTGAGCTTTGTTTTGCATTTGGTCAAAATCCTGACCCTTAATTATTATCTTCTCTTGCTGAGTACCGATACCAAGAATTCTTGCCATTCCATCTTCATCATCAAACCCACCACTTCCAAATTTATTTCCCGATGCAGGGGGATCCCATGAAAATTCAGCTTGTTTAAAATCCTGAAGGTTCTCAAGAATATCATTTTTTATGCTTGGGATATCCATATTCCTTGCATCCCGGTAGTCATCCAAAAGTGTTATTGTGAGAACAGCTTCTTCTTCATAGATTTGACTAAGTAAATCTTTCTTTTCTTGTATACTGTCAAGCTTCTTTTCAACCTCTGCAATTAACAGATCTGTATTTTCCAGCGTTGTTCCACCTGGCATGGTTACGTAGAGGTTTATGTCTTTTATCTCCGGCTCTTCTGTAGAGAAAGTGCTTATCCCTAAACTAATCAGTAATGCTATAAAGAATGCACCCAAGGCTCCCAGTATGATTCTACCCGGATTTCGCATACTCGTTTTCAGAAATACAAGGTATATCTGTATTAGGCGGTTATGGTGTGATATTCTCTCAAAAACTACAGCATTTGCACTTTTTCTTACACTTAAGAAAACATATGTTATCATTGGTATAAACAACAATGCTACTGCAAGTGAGACTAATAATGTAGAAATAATTGATACTCCAATGTGTTTTCCTAATAATCCTATGAAGAAATTAGTTGAAAAAACAAATGGAAGAAATACGGTTACTGTGGTTAAAGTGGCAGCGATGATCGATCTTGAAACTTCCTTGGTTCCCTGAATAACAGCTTGCCCAGTAGGCATATTCTTGGCAGCAAGCCGATATATATTTTCAAGAACAACTACACTATTGTCGAGCAACATACCTATTGCTAACGCCATCCCCAACAGCGTTAAACTATTGATGGTAATATCATATGCATAAAAGAAATTGAAAGCCGTATATACTGAAATTGGGATCGCAAGAGCAACTGCTATTACCAGCTTTAGGTTTCTGAGAAAAACCCAAAGAATAAAAATCGCAAGGAGACCACCAATTAGGGAAAGTTGTATAATGAGGTCGATATTCTTCTCCATTATTTCAGCTGAGTTGTTTTGAATTACAAGCTCAATATCCTTTCTGCTAAACTCTTCATTAAGAGAGGCAATAAGTTTTTCGGTTGTTTCTGCCAATTCAATTACATTTGCTTGTGAATCACGGGTTAACTGAATTGTAACAGATTCTTTTCCATTAACTCGGCTGTAGGAATCCTGCTCCTTCAGACCAAAGTGAATGGTTGCGATATCCTTCAGTTTTACTCCTTCTGATTCAATAATTACAACCTCATTTAACTGGTTTACATTCACGAACTCACACACAGTATTCACAGCATGGAGACGATTGTTTTCATTAACCTTACCAACATATGTTCTGGCAAGGCTATTTGCATTTATTGCCGACCGTACATCAGCTGGGGTAATATTGTAACTTTTACAAATATCTTCTTTGAGAATTATATCTACTGACTTTTCACGTCCACCAAAAATTTCAGCATTGGAGATTCCATTAAGATTCTTAAACTTGTTTACAATTTCCTGTTCAACAACCTGCCTAACACGATCAACACCGCCGCTACCTCTGGCTTGAATTGTCATGAACATATTATTCAGTTGCTCCAGATCAAACTTAAATACCTGAACCATAAACTCTGAGGGAAGTGTTCCTTTTACCTCATCAACCTTTTCAATTAACTTTAAGTAAGCGAGTTTAATATTGGTGGATTTATTGAAAGACACCCTGATTGTTCCCTGTCTTTGACCGGCATTGGATTCTATTTTTTCAACGCCTTTTAAAGTACCAATTGCCCCTTCCAATGGAATGATTGCTTGCTTTTCCATATAACCGGGATCAACCTCCAAAGCACTTCCCACGTTTACAAACAAAAATGGAATTGTTGCATTAGGATATAACTCAACAGAAAGTTGTTTATAGGAAAACCAACCCAACATGGTCATTGCCGTGAAGAGCATTGTTATTAATACCTTTCGTTTTATTATAAAACTCATCGTTAGTTGTTGGTTATTATATAATTGGTCATAGGACTATTAATTAGTGATTGTCTTATTAACAACAGTCTTTTTGCCAAGAACTGTTTCTTTAGCTGTTTCAAAAACATAGTAAACACATGGTATTACTACCAATGTTAGTAAAGTTGAGGTTATTAACCCTGCAATTACTGCAATTGCCATTGGTGATCTTAAAGCAGCACTCTCTCCAAAACCAATTGTTAATGGAATAAGCGCAAGAATAGTAGTGATACTTGTCATAATAATTGGTCGGATCCTGTTTTCCCCTGCGCTAATTATGGACTCACGAATGGATTTTCCCAGACCTCTAAACCTATTGATAGAATCAACTAGTATTATTGAATCATTTACTGCAATACCCGCGAGCATAATTACCCCAATATATGCCATAATGTTCAGCGGCTTACCAAGAAAGTAAAATGCCCATACAGTTCCCACACCTGCCAATGGAATTGTTAATAGTATAGTGAAAGGGTGAATAAGAGATTCAAATTGTGATGCCATTACCATATAAACAAGGATTATTGACAACATCAATGCAAATCCAAGGTTTGACATTGCCTCTTGTCTTTTTTCTTCCTCCCCAGTTAGGGTAATTTCATATTCTGGTGGATAGTCATTTTCATATACAATCTCGGATACGCTGGAAACAACTTTATCAAAAGATACTGACCTGTCAACATCGGCACTTACAACACCTATACGGTTTTGGTTCCTTCGGATTAATTGTTTAGGTGAAACGGATTCCACAATATCTGCAACAGCATATAAAGGAACTTCTCCATCAGATGTTTTAATTGTTAATGAACTAAACTCATATTTGTTAACATCGGGCATTCTGATGGTTATATCACTCATCTCACCTTTATTTTCATATTTACCAGCATTTTTACCCTCAAGAATATCTGTTAGTTGTGAACTTATTTCATCCACACTAAGGTTATTTATTCCCGCACGGTATCTGTCTATAACCACATCAATTTCCGGAGCTCCTTTTTCAATGCTTGTTTTAGCGTTATGAATTGTTGGTAATTCCGAAATTTTGTTTTTTATGTCGGTGGTTATATAATCAATTGTTTCAAGGTTAGTACCTTTTACTTCAACCAAAAGCGGAGCAGACTCCGTGCCCAATGTTGACATCAGGGCTGTTTCGTCTCTAACGATTGATATTTCTGCACCTGACACGTCTTCAAGCAAAGTACCAGTAGCATTAATTATACTTTCTGAATAGCCAAAAGCATGTTCTGCCAATATTATTTTTATAACAGCCGTATTTTCATTCTTAAATACAGATTCCTGTGTAGACCCATCAACTTTTCCTATGGTTGAATATATGGTTTCAATATCTTCCCCAAAGTTTTCCTTGAGCATATACTCAACAGTTTCAACAGTTTTTGAGGTTCTTTCCAATTCCGTACCTTCCTGAAGTCTCATTTCGATACTAAATTCTCCTGAGCCACCTTTTGGCATGTATTCACTACCAACATATTTTAGCATTAGCACCGATACAGAAACCAGAATCGTCGCTAAGATTATAACTATATATCTATAATTAAGGATGCCCGATAATGCTTTTCCATACCAACCTATTCGAACTGATTTAACGATTTTCTTTGTTTTCTTTTTACCATATGCAAAGTTGAAAAGCATTGGAATTACAAATATTGCAACAAAAAGTGAGGCTAATAAAGAGAAAGCAACGGTCCATGCCTGATCTTTGAAAAGTTCACCAGAGGCACCATGTAAGTAAACTATTGGTAGAAAAACAACAATTGTTGTTAAAGTAGATGCAATTATTGCTCCTCCCACTTCTGCAGTTCCGTTTATGGCAGCTTCTTTAACCGACATACCTGTTTCCATGTTCCTAAATATGTTCTCAACAACAACAATGGCATTATCCACAAGCATTCCTGCGCCCAATGCCAATCCGCCAAGAGTCATTATATTCAGGCTTAGACCATTGAAGTACATTAGGTTAAAAGTTGCAATTACCGAAACAGGAATAACAAAGCTAATGATAGCAGTTACCTTAATTCTGCGAAGGAAAATATAGAGGATAAATACCGCCATTAGAGCACCTAATAATGCAGTTTCTTCAACTTCATTGATGGCTGTATTTATAAATTGACCCTGATTTTGAATTATTATAAACTCATAATTGGGTAGAGCCTTTTTAATGTTTTCCAATGTCTCAAGCAGCTTATCAGAAGCCTTTACAGTATTGTATCCGGTTTCTTTATATATGGAAAGACCCACACAACGTACACCATTAATTCGAACTATATTATCTGGCTTTTTATTTATGAAACTAATGGTCGCAATATCCTTTAAAAAAACTGGCGTCTTTTCGGTATTATTAACATTAGTACCTCCCACGGATTGGGTTGATTCGGGCTGCGAATATGCAATAACTATATCATTAAGCTGATCGATGTTTTCAATTACCGACACACCCTTGATAATGTACTTTTTTCCCATTTCAACAATGGTTCCACCTGAAACATTACGATTTACATTTTGTATTTGTTGAACAATTTGGTTAGCTGTCAGACCGTGAGCATCAAGTAAGTATTTATTTGTTTCAATTAGTACTTCTTTTTCTTCATCTCCCGAAAGAATTACATCTGCAATGCCATCCAAACGGATTAGTTCATTTCTGATATAATTGTCACCAACTTGGCGAAGCTCATCCATATCAGTAACATTTGGATTAAGCATACCCACAATCATAATAGGTGTTGAGTTGGGGTTGTGCTGGCTAATGGTGAAATCATCAATATCTGAGCTTTGACTATAAGCTGTTAATGCTTTTTGTAAGTCAAGAAATGCCTCATCCATATCATGACCCCATTCATATTCAACGGTTATTTGAGCCGAACCAACAACACACACGGAGCTTACCTGCTTCACTCCTTTTTGTCTGATGCTTTGAGCTTCTATATCTTCAATATATTGTTTCTCGAT
Organism: uncultured Bacteroidota bacterium; assembly: GCA_937901015.1. Taxonomy (GTDB): domain Bacteria; phylum Bacteroidota; class Bacteroidia; order Bacteroidales; family F082. The sequence continues at coordinate 38,883 of CALCGQ010000010.1, forward strand.
TTCTTCCGGAGGTTTTTCACCGGCGGATATTTCTATGAAAATTCGTGGAGCGTTCAGGTCAGGAAGTAAATCTACACCCAGTCGGCTGAACGATATATACCCGAGCAGGATTATGGCAACGACGATCATTGACACAGTTACCGGATAGTTAACCGAAAATTGAGTTAGTTTTTTCATCTATTATTTATGATTGATAAAGAAGTGGTTATTGTCATTTTTGCCATGGTTACAAGGTTGTTGGAATTGTTATTTAACAACTTTTACTTTTGATTTATTTCGAAGTGTTTCATAACCTTTAGTGACCATTTTTTCCTTTATTTCCAAACCAGATACCACTTCTACATATTCAGGGTTTTCCAAACCGAATGTAATTACTCGCTCTTGAGCCAGCCCTTTATCGATTACAAATACCGTATTACCACGTTGTTTTGAAAGGATAATATTTTTAGGAATTACAATGATACTATCCTTGGAAGCAACAATAATTTCACCTTTAGCAAACATCCCCGGACGCAATAACAGTTCTTTATTTTTAATGTTTACAACTGCTTTAAACGAACGAGACTGAGGGTCGATTGATGGTGATAACTGAGCAATAACACCTGTCAGAGTATCATCAGGAATTGTATAATTCATAATCCTAACTTTCTGACCCACCTTAACTATTTCCATATTCTTAACAGCAAGGTTCAGATCCATCAACAAATTTCTGTAATCCATCATCCTAAGTACATCTGTGGAAGCCTCAATCCTAGTGCCCGAAGTTTTGTATGGTAATTCAACTATGGTTCCGCTAAATGGAGCAACAACATTCATTTTCTTTAGTCGGATTAGAGCATCCTCATATGAGTATTTTGAGTTTATGAATTCTATTTCCGAATTTTTCAGTTCGCTTAAGGTAACACCACCCTTTTTGTAAAGTGATTTTTGCTTTTCAAATATCTGTTCTGATATTTCCAGTTGTAGCTCCAGAGACTTTATCTTAATATTATTTTCATACTCCTTATCTTCAATACGGAGAATTTCAGCACCTGCTTTTACATAATCACCAAGTGCATAAGGTTTCTTGGTTGCGGGATTTTTCATGAGCTGATAACTACCACTGATTTCAGCTTTTAGAGTTACTTCCTTCACAGGATTAACAGTTCCTGTTGTTGAGATATACTCTTCAAGTGAGCCGGGTGTTATTTCCATAACCGAAACAGGTACACTTATGTCTTTGTTAAGATCTTTTCCTTCGTCATCACAAGATGCCAGCAGTACCGTTGCCAATAGGATTATAGCTATTCGTTTCATAGTAGTATTTTAATTTTCTAATTTTATATTTTCTTGAAGCTCCTTGGGAATAAATGATGTGTTGTTTTCAAAATCCCAAAGAGATTGAACTTTCATGTTAATGATTTCCAGTCTGTAATTAATAAGAGCAACTACCAGAGCAGTTTTTTTCTCGGAAAGCTGATTCTGGAATCGCTGAAGATCGATACTTGTAAGATCTCCATTTTGATATCTTTCGAGATTTATTTCATATGTAAGTTGTGCATTTTTCTCATTTTGTTTGGCTATATCAATTTGAGATACAAGGTTTTGAAGATTACGGTAAGTACTTCTTATATTAATAATAATATTGTTCTTTTGATCTGTAAGATCAATTTCCTTTGACTCAATATTAATCTCAGCAGCTCTAATATTTGCTTTTCTCTGACCCCAATCGAAAAGTGGAATTGAAAAGGTGATACCAAGAGCAGGGCTGTTTGTTGGTTTGTCATAGATATTACCGAATGTGGGATCATTACCCATGACTCCCAACGACAAGCTTACATCACCACGGAATTCATTTTGTGCAGATGTTTCCGTAAGATCAAACTCTGCCATTTTTAAATCAATATTTCTCTGCGTAAGTTCCAATCTCTGGCTTAACCCATTCTCAATGGCCTTTTCAATATTTACATAAATAAGCTTAAAATCAATATCTGACACAACAGATATTTCATCATAAAGTGATAATCCAATTAATAACTTAAACTGATCACGTGCATTATCAAGGTCAACTTTCGAGTTGTCAAGATTGGATTCACTGGTAGCATAATTTAGCTCACCCTGAAGTAGTTCTTCCTGAGCGGATAATCCTGCTTCAACCTTACTTCTAATAATTTCCAAACTTACCTTCTGGTTATCAAATTCCTCTTGTGCAATCTGTACAGAAGTTTCCTTCTGATATACAGAATAAAAAGCCTGATTTACCTGATATTCCATATTTAGCATCTCAATTGCATATGCCATTGTAGCGGTTTCCAGATTGAGTCTGATTTTGGCCAGATTAAGTTTTAGACGGTTATAAGTAAATAATGGTTGGTCATATTTTACATAAAGGGAGTTATTAAACCCTTTATCTTTATAAATATCATTATTCGCTTCTGAAAAGTTATCCTGATAACCAAAGTCGTTTCTGATTGTAAGCAAACCATCGGTCCATTTTACAGGCTGAGTAACCACAAAACTTGCACTAGCACCTTTGTTCTCAGATGTATACCATTGTGAGAAACGATTGTCGTAGCTCTGCTCTCGCGAAAAACTAACAGGAGTGATATCAAGAAAAAAGTTTGACTTCAATGAAGCCAGCTGTGCATTCAGATACTCCCTGTTCATATCCATATTCATCCTCGACTTTTGAATTGAAGGACTGTTTTCTATGGCAATATCCATGGACTCCTCTAAGGTTAATACTCTTTGTGAAAAGGTATAACCCTGAAGTGTCAGTAGACATATAATCAATAATGGTTTCACTATTTTCATCATTTATATTTTGTTATCTAACAAATCCCGTTTTTTTTTATGTGAAAAACACAGGATATGTTATTTGTTATTTCAATTCTCGACCCATTTAACTGCATCAGCAAACACCATTGATCCAACGGATTTGTTGCTAAATTCAACCTTTGCAGTAGATGGTGTAATATAGTAAGTTCCCAGATAATTCCAGCCATTCTCAACATCACCATCTGTGAGATTTATATTATCTATTCCCCCTTCGTGGTGAACACTAAAGTTATAGTCAGCTTTTTTCGTTTGTCTGCGTCGCCCGTTCAGGTTAATTTTCTCAATATGGCAATACACATCATAATAACCTTCATTATTAATGGGACCATTCCATGTTGCTTTCTTCTCATCAGATCCACTTTTAGTGTAAATAGCAGACCGAATATACTTTCCGTAGAAACCTGAACGTAGCACTTGTTGCCAGCCTGGTGGAGGGTTCCAGTATCTGATACCTGAATATTCATACTCATGATCTTTTTTCTTATCCACTAGTTTTTTGAGATAACTTACCTTATCGCTCTGAGAATATTCAAATAGGCTGTCTTCATTGTCAACGATAATTTCACCATCAACAAGAATGTTGTCAAATACTTCACATTCCTTTATCTCGTCAAATACATCTACTTTCCGGGTTTCACTAAATGATTCCAGATCATAAATAAGATTGTTTGGCAAATTTAAAGATATATGAGTATATAGATTCATACGAACTGGTTCGGTTGCAAATACAAAACCGATCTCCTTTGCAGTACCTGCTGGTATAAATATCTTTTTTGTAAAGTCTGGAGGATCATCACTATCATTGTCCCGATTATTGGGATCATATAGATCTATATTTATAGTAACAATACCATCAGTAGTTTCAGGGTTTGCTATCTTAAACTTAATTTGATATTTGGTATATTCATCAACTCTGATTTTATATGTTTCGAGATCTTTCAACATGAATCCTGGTAAACTTTGGCCATAATACCATTGATTAACATCATCAATAATGGACTCTCCAAATCTTTCTTGCATCATATTGTCAAATTCAATCAGGCTAAAAGAACCATGCATATTTTTTTCAATGAATTCGTCTAGCAAAGTGTTGAACTCAACATCACCATAGCGAGCTCTAAAAACAGAAAACAGGTAATCACCCTTGGCTATTATTAATTCATGAAGAGCTATTTCATCATTATCGGTTTCTAACAGTTTTGTTAGTTTAGAGTAGTTTTCAAGGGATGATTTCTTAAGTTCAAGATTAACCTTTTCATCTTTACTTAAATCTGTGAAGAACCGTCTGTATGATGAAATGGGATTTGAATACCTGTCTTTAAGATATGCCTGTAGGGATAAATTTAACGCAGGCCACCTGTGTGAATCCAGTGATGTAACAAATGTTATATAATTTGGAAATAGTGAAAGTGTATTACGATCCATCCTCCTGAAACTATACCATTCAGTATGGTTAGCCATGAAGTTGCCCCTTGCAAAACGCTTTAGAATTCTAGATTGTAGCTCTGTGGGGGTTATTTCTTCTTTGTTTCTTCTCATGCTGCTTTCAGTCCTCTTTTTTCTCTTCTTAAAGTCAGTTTCTTCAAGAAGGATCCCTTTTTCAGAGTAGAAAGTTATTTCAGGCTGTACCGCATCACTACTAATGGACCATATATGTTTGTCAATGGTAAACTGGATTGGAACTTCTGCCAGAGCAAAGCGTTTAAATGGATATTGGAAACCAATTTGTGTTTCATATTCATTTTTTAAATCACGAATGATTCCAGGCAGACTATCGGTAATATCTGTAAAATATTCCATATAGTATTCGTTGCCAGCAATGGTATATATACTGTATTCAATGGAGTCAACTTCAATGGTGTTGTTAATATAATCGCCTATTAACAAACTTATTTGAGGAAGAGCTACTTCCGGTGAAAACTTAAACAAACCCGGCTCTGGATTGTTCATTTCACCTTGCGAAATCGATTGGTATCTTGGGTCAGTTTCAACGGTCATTGAGAACCTTGTGAAATCCGGTGAATGACTCGCGGGACTTTCAGTTGCGTAACCAACCCCAGAAATAGGATACCAAAGCGCATCGCGAGTTAACAAAACAAAGTCCTTGTTTAAGTAAGCATATCGTTTCTTAAACCTAAATATTACAAATGAGAAATTATCCTTAAACTCATCGAGGTTCTGATCCAGGAAGCAAGTATTTTCATTGATGGTTCCTTCATAAGAAAGCGAAAGAATATGTTTACTGAATGGTGTAATTTCTTTTGGTGGAACGATTTTTATAATTTGTGATTCACGAATGGGAATAATTTGTGCTCCATCGAATTTTATTTCATTGACTTTTAATGAAGGATTTAAACTAAATATAAGTGTATCGATTACTGTTTCATTTGGATTTGAAATTGTAAGTTCTGAAACAACATTGATTGTTTCATTTTGGTGTTTTAAATATATATTACAAGAATCAACTACAGACTTAGGGTATGCAAAATACTTATTATTTAAGCTTATCATTTCTTTTTTCGAAGCAACAGTATTTTGTTTGTTTGTTATATACTTATAAGCAGATCCAGCACCTAGGAAAAGGAAAATCATAGATATAATAATGGGCAGAAACCGTAGTCGTTTTGATTGAGGTAGGCGGTCCAACCTTGTGATTGTGAAAAATATTAAAGATAATCCGATAAATAGGTAAATACTCCGATGAATTAGCGTTTCATTGAAATCAGCAAACCCACCAATTGTGGATTTCATCATCGGAACCTGATATGCAATAAAGTCAAATACCTGATAGAACCTTTTGTCTAAATAGAAAACAGATACTGCAATGTAACCCAAGAGAATGATAAATGTAATTGCTTGATTCTTTGTCGTTACCATTAAGAAAAATGATAAACCTAGGATATAAATTAAAGTAGGAACACTAATTAACAAAGGGTAATATAAATACTCCAGTATACCTACTGAAGCATCTCCACTTAAGAATGAAAAACCAATGCCGATTGAAAGGGCTAGGACATTTAAAATCGTAAACACTAATAATATACCTGTTGTTTTACCAAGGATATATTCAGCGTTTGTCATTGATCGTGCATAAATAACCTCTACGGTATCGTTTTTTTTATCTTGTTTAAGAAATTCAGATGCAAGGAACACGGCAACAATCGCCTGACCAAGATTAAGCACAAGTAAATTTACATAAGGAAGGGAAGCAGGTATTGCTCTAAATATAAATGGCGCACCGCTGTCGGTTAGGTTTGCTGAAATGTTGAAAATAACCAAAACTACTACGGATAAACCAGCAAAAATTCTAAAAAACCAGCTACGTAACAAAGTACGCATCTCATAGATTCCAACAGTTATTATTTTGTGTAGAGAGATCAAAGTGTGTATTTTCTTTTTGAATATTTCATTTTATAACCTGTTATCTGACGTAATCAATAATTGCTATTACTCATATATTCCATAAAGTAAACATAAGCATGTTCTAGATTTGGTTCAATTTGCTTGGCATTTGGTAGGCTTACTTTGTCTGCCACAAATTGCACATCCCATCCTTCGTCAGTTGGTATGGTGGATATAATCGGATAAGTGTTTTTAAGTAGGTCATAATCTGTTCCTGAAGTATTTATTTGATAAACATGACCAGCAGTTTTGGCAATTAGTTCTTCGGGTGATCCACTAAAACCAAGATATCCATCATCCAGCAATGTCATGCTCTGGCAAATACTGGATATATCACCAACGATATGAGTTGAGAGTATAATAATAGCATCTTGACGGCTAATATCCGACAAGATATTTCTAAACCTTATTCGTTCTTCGGGATCTAAACCTGTGGTTGGTTCATCAACAACCAATAATTTTGGATCTCCAATTAATGCTTGTGCAATACCAAGTCGACGTTTCATACCACCTGAAAGTTTATCGGCATTACGATCTCTGGCATCAAATAGGCCAACATTTTCAAGCCACAAATCAACTTTTTGTAATCTTTCTTTTTTGCTTTTAATTCCGGCAAGGCGAGCTGCATAATCTAAAAATTCCCAGGTTTTCAATTTTGTAAAGAATCTGAAATCCTGAGGAAGATAACCAAGCACTTCTCTAATTTCTGCACGGTTTTTAGTAATATCCATACCATCAATAAGCACTTTACCACTGGTTGGTTTCATGAGGGTTACGAGTATCCTCATAAGGGTGGATTTACCAGCACCATTTGGCCCAAGTAATCCAAACATGCCGCTTTCAATTTCCAAATTGATATCGGTTAGAGCATGCTTTCCGTTATCATATATCTTGTTTAAGTTTTGTATAGATATATTCATCCACTTTTGTTTTGTAATGTGGTATTATCGATCTTACTAAATTATTGCTTTTTAGTTAATATTTGGTTTTAATGTATATAACTTTAAGAATTAGTAATTGTTATAATTATTATGGCTTCTTTATGATTAATTATCTGGTTTGACAAATTGAGTGTAGAATTGGTTACATATTGTATATTTTAAAGTTCTATATCATCTATATATTCTTCATCTTCAAGACTAAACTCAACACTCATTGCTTCTTCATATTTAGTTTGGTCTGAAACTTCTTCGGTATTAAAAGGTATATCATCTATGTAATTTTCTTCTTCAAAAGAAAAGTCGGCAGTAGGTGATTCTATATTGTTTATTGATATTGTCTCATTTTTAGCTGGTTCGCTACCTGATGTGGATTCTGAAAAGAATGCGATTGTTGCGTTTACGTGTAGTGAGATTAGAACTGTTAGAGAAACGATCAACAAGTTATTTATAAAATTTGTTTTCATCACTTTAGTTATTTGTAGTTGTTATTCATTGGCAAAAATATGTTCATTTGGTGCGCTGGTAAACGATAATTAGGTGAGCGGAGTATTTTTTTCGGTGAATGGGGGAAGATAGGTGTTGGGTTGTCATTGTTGTCGGGTAATCGGGTTGTCTAGTTGTTGGTTTAGCATGGTGATAGGTTAACATCTAAACAATGAAAACTATAATAATAACCACGAAAACCACGAAAACAATGATATCCCTACCCTTCCATTTATTCACTACCTTTGCAATAAATAGTTCCCAATGCCGAAAAAATTATCGAAAAATATTAATTATTTTGAGGATTACCGACTTCTTGCAATTGTTAGTAATTTGAAGGATTATTCTCTTTGTTTTCACATAAACGGTATGTTAAAACAGGATCTGGTTAAGTATGATGATTTGATATTTGATTTTTCGTCGGGACCTGAAATGAGCTTCTCATGGTATTATTATCATGATTCAAAAAATTGTACAACCTATTACTTAATGGGTAATAAATCGGAAGGCAGCTATTTGCTTCCATCACAAAAAACAATGGATTATTTTCTGCTGATAAAAGATGTTTTGAATGATGATATAATCAGAAGTTATGCAAACTCCTTAAGAAAAATTTCTGGGGTATCTGCGATCTTTAATCTTAATATGGAGCAGATCAAAGAATTGGAACCATTACTAGAATCAATTGAGCTCCATGAATTGGAGGTTGTTAGAAAGTCTTAACCCCTAATTTGGTATCAAAGAAACAAATTCGCACATTTTTCGTTTAATTAGTTGCATGAAGTTGGTTCAGAATATAAAGGAATATGTAAGTGAGTACAATGAATCTGACCTTAAAAGGGTTCTTGTTCTCTATGGAAAAAAACTTGGGGCTCAGATTGTACTATATGCGCTAATCATGTTTACTCTTATCAAAGATTCTGAGATACCTATGAAGGTACGACTAATGTTTATGGCCGCACTCGGTTATTTGATCCTGCCAGCAGATTTAGTTGCAGATATACTTCCTTTCATTGGATTTACTGATGATATTGCATTTTTGACTTATGTATTTTCAAGTGCAAGTGAATATATCACACCTGAAGTAAAAGAAAAAGCCAAAGGAATGATGGGAAGCTGCATTGACATTGAAGATGCTGAGGTTATTGAAGATGAATAAACTGGATCAAACCAACTTTCTGGAGGTTAAATATATAATAGGTAAATAAAAATAGTATAACAAATTACCGATTTCCTAGAGCCGGAATGGCTTTAGCTTTTTTAGTTAGGCAAAAAAGCTAACAAAAAACCATAGTCAAAACAAAGCACCCCCCGCTCTGGCTTCTATTAAGAAGTACTATCAAAGTAGTGTATGCTATCGCATACAAACGACAAGCGCCATTGATGGACTTCTAAACAGAAGCCATTCACACTCGTCTGCCTGCTGTTTTAACAGGCCTGCACACGGAGTACATTCGTGTTTCTAGGTTAATACAGATCTATTATGCTTTTTTAGTACAGTGCTAATGTTTGAATGACAGTCTGTTAAAATCATTTTAATCAAATTGTAACCTTGTTTATCTATTAACAAGATAAGTAATTGTTAAGAATGATATTATTATTCGAATATTGTGATCGGCCTATTTTAATCAAATCCTGAATAGAGACGGAAGCTTAGTAAGAAAGAGAAGTTCCGAAGAATTGAGGAAATCACTCTTTCGTCTTAGCTTTTGTGAATATGAGGGGTACAGAGAAAAATAAGCCTTGACATTTTTTGTTTCGTTTTTTGTGTCAAGTCAAAAAATGAAAAGCCATTCCGGCTTGAGAAAAAACTAAAGCATTAATTATTAGTCCCCAAAAGTTCAGCTTGACATAATAAACTCCACTTAAGAAAGCACGATCTTAAGTTACTAGATAGTTGACTTGAACTGATTTAGAAATCTCACATCATTTTCAAAAAACAATCTTAAATCATTGATTTGATATTTGAGCATTGTAATCCGCTCAATACCCATTCCAAATGCAAAGCCTGTGTACTTATCGCTGTCGATTCCACATGAATCCAATACATTTGGATCAACCATTCCACATCCAAGGATTTCAACCCAACCACTATATTTACATATATTACAACCTGATCCACCACAGATATTACAAGAAATATCCATTTCAGCAGATGGTTCTGTGAATGGGAAGTATGAAGGACGGAATCTGGTTTTTGTTTTTTCACCAAATAATTCCTTTGCAAAGTAGTAAAGAGTTTGCTTAAGGTCAGCAAATGACACATCAGTATCTACGTAAAGACCTTCAACCTGATGAAAGATACAATGAGCACGAGCACTAATGGCTTCGTTTCTAAATACCCGTCCGGGAGAAATTGTTCTGATTGGAGGAGTTGTATTTTCCATTACTCTAACCTGAACAGATGAAGTATGTGTTCGTAATGCAATATCCGGATCTTTTTCAATGAAGAATGTATCCTGCATATCTCTTGCAGGATGATCTGCAGGGAAATTAAGAGCTGAGAAATTGTGGAAATCATCCTCAATCTCAGGACCCTCACTTACTGTAAATCCAATGCAGGCAAAGATGTCGATAATTTCATTTCGAACAATGGATAGTGGATGACGTGAGCCAAGTGTTGCCTCAGCTGGCAAGGTAAGATCTGGTTTGTTAACCGATTCAGTTGTTTTTTCCAGCCCCTCCTTAAGTGAAATAATCTTTTCCTGAACAGCATTTTTTAGGCCGTTCATTAGCTGCCCCATTTCTTTTCTTTGTTCCGGTGCAACATTTTTAAAATCAGAAAAAAGTCCGGTTACAATACCTTTTTTACTTAGATATTTAATCCTGAAAGCCTCAAGTTGATCAAGGTTTTCAGCATTAAACTTTTTAACATCTTCTAATATGTTACTTATCTTATCTTTCATCTTATTACTTTCTAATATGCGGCAAAGCTTGAAATGCTAACTAAATATTTCAATCAGATTACTCTACAATTTCAACTGTCATAGTAATCCTTTCAACAGGAACATCGCCTCTACCAGTTTTTACAACTGCAATCTTATCAACAACATCCAAGCCCATAATTACCTCACCAAAAACGGTATATGCACCATCTAGATGTGGTGTACCTCTTTGGTTTTGAACAATATAGAATTGGCATCCGGAAGATCTTTTCTCAGGATTTACCTGATCACCAAGACGTGCAGCTGCCAAAGCACCTTTTTTATGACTGTGATTTGAAAGAATTTCATTTTCGATGGTATATCCAGGATCAACTTTTCCATCTTTATTATGACCACCCTGAATCATAAAATTGTTTATCACTCTATGAAAGTATGAATCTTCATACCATCCTTCGTTTACAAGCTTGATAAAATTATCTCTGTGTAATGGTGTATCGTTATATAACTTCACTGTAATATCTCCAAGTGTTGTATGGATTACTGCAATGGTCTCCGGTTTATCAGTTTGTGCAATAATTTGCATGCTGAAAATCAATCCTATTATTATAAGTAGTTTCTTCATAATACTGTTTTTAAATTTGAGGGGCAAAATTAAGAAAAATGATATAACCAAAAGTGTGCCGTATAATATTAGGGTAAAATCTTAATACTATTGTGCTTTGTCCTTGTTTAATTCTTCCTCAAAACATATTCTGCATAAGGGTTCATAAGAATCTGTTTCACCAAGAACTACCAGATTATCATCCTTAACTGTACGATGAGAATAGCTGGCCAGATTACCACAACTCATGCATATTGCATGAACTTTAGTAACATATTCTGCTGATGCCATCAGATTGGGGATGGGTCCGAAAGGTTTTCCAAGATAATCCATATCCAAACCTGCAACGATTACTCTTTTTCCCTTAGCTGCCAGCTCATTGCAAACATTAACAAGCTCATTACCAAAAAATTGAGCCTCATCAATTCCTACAACTTCAAAATCCTCCGCATAAAATAGAATTTGAGTTGCATTTTGAACTGGAGTTGAAGATACAGATTTAGAATCATGAGAAACAACATCATCTTCATCATAACGTGTGTCAATAGCGGGTTTAAAAATCTCAACTTTTTGCTTAGCTATTCGGGCGCGATTAAGTCTGCGTATGAGTTCTTCGGTTTTACCAGAAAACATTGATCCGCAAACTACTTCGATCCATCCGCTTTTAACAGTTTTATTATGGTCTTTTTCGAGAAACATCAGATATTTATTGACTTTCTTTTTTTACTTTTGAACATTATACCAAAATGAAAAACGTTAGGGTATATAATGCAACAACAATTCCTTTTTGGTATTACAAAAATAAGAACTTTTAATCAATGGATACAGAAAAAACGCTTCTCAAATTAAGCACACAAATAGATACAATAAAGGCACATATTAATCGTCTTAAAAAAAGTAATTATAATATTCATTCACTTGATGTTGATATGCTTAAGCAGAAGACATATGAACTGTATGATCTTATTTATGATCTTGAAGATCCACAACCTACTAAAGAAGAGGTTATTGTGGAGGATGTGAAAATTGAAGAAAAGCAGGTTGTTGAAACAAAGGTGGAGCAGAAAAAGATAGATGAGCCCAAAATAGAAGAAAAACCAATAATTGTTAAACCCGAGACTTCACAAGTTGTGGAAAAAGAGATACCAGCTCAGGTAGTTGAGTTTGTTATTGAAGAACCTGATCAAGAAGAAGTTGTTCCACCCATAGTTGAAAAAGTTCCTGAACCAGTGGTGGAAAGTATCCCTGAACCAGAGATTGAAAGTATTTCCGAACCTGATGTTGAAAAGTCCCCAGTTGAAGAAACAGTACCAGAGCCAATGAATGAAGAGGAAGCAGCTTCCACCCAACAAACTAATTATGACCTATTTTCTGGCTCGAGTGATAATGCAATTGCTGAAAGGTTTCAGGCTAAAGAAGAAACTAGCATTGCAGAGAAAATGCAGAAATCACATTTTTCAAATATTCGTGAAGCAATCGGTATAAATGAAAAATTCCTATTTATAAATGAATTGTTCAATGGCGATATGGGCAGGTATAATAAAATACTTGATGATATAAATGGTTTAACAACAAAGCAGGGTGTGGATACATACCTCTTTGAGTTAAAAATTCAATTTCAATGGGCTAATGATAGCGAGGCTTACAATAGGCTGGTTGAATTGTGTGAAAGGAAGTTTAATTAATTATATAAGTAAGGTATCCCAAACAAGTACAAACGTTTGTAATATTAATTATCCATGAGAAAACTTACGCTGGTTATATTTATATGTTTTCTGGTAATAGTTACCTTTTCCCAAAATGTTGAATATGCACGTGAAATAGTTGAGAGATTAGCATCTGAAGATTTTCATGGTCGAGGATATGTTAAACGCGGCGACTGGAAGGCCGCAAAGTTTATCGGAGCACAATTTTATGAAAATGAACTTAATAAATTCAATGGTGCCTACCTTCAAGACTATTCATTTCCCATGAATACTTTTCCAGGAAAGATTAGTGTAACAATTGACGGTCACATACTTATTCCCGGTGTAGATTATGTTATCAGTTCATCAGCACCTAGTGTGAATAAGACGTTTTCATTGGTAGATCTACGATCAAAGGGATCAAATGCAGATTCTATTTTAGCACAATTGGATGTTAATAATGATGATAAGCTTTATTTACTAAATGATAAAAACACAAGAGGTATTTATGGAAGAACCATACAAAATGCTTCGGCAGTTGCTATTATTACTGAAAAAACTCCTTATTGGCATGTTTCCAATGGAGCGGTGGTTGAGGAAACAGTATGGATGAAGATCAGGGAAGACAGGATTCCAGAAAATGCAAAAAGCCTGGATGTAAAGTTTAAGAATAGATTTTTTGAAAATTATCAAACCCAAAATGTTGTTGGATGGGTTAAAGGTAGTCGCTATCCGGATAAGTATTATGTAATAACAGCACATTACGATCATTTGGGAATGATGGGAAATGATACATATTATCCCGGAGCCAATGATAATGCAAGCGGTACAGCCATGCTCATGGATCTTGCACTTCACTATTCAAAAAAAGAAAACATACCCGAATATTCAGTGGTTTTTATTGCATTCAGTGGTGAAGAAGCCGGACTTCATGGATCTACATATTTTGCAAATAACCCTTTGTTTCCACTTGAAGATGTTGAGTTAGTTGTAAACCTGGATATGGTTGGAAGTGGTAGTGAAGGAATCACAGTTGTTAATGGAACGCTTTATGATGATCTAATAAATCATATGTATGAAATCAATGAAACGAATAGTTTCCTTGTTGAAATAAAGCCGAGAAGTGAATCATGTAATAGTGATCATTGCCCATTTTATCAAAAAGGGGTGAAGTCAATTTTTATATATACACGAGGAAAGGAACTCCAGAAATATCATACAATTGACGATACATCTGATGACTTTCCATTTACAGCCTATGATGGACTTTTTGGATTAATAACCAATATTATTGAAGAATAGACACTAAATTTTCGTCTAATCATTACTAACAGGGTATCTGTAATGCCCAATAATTCGATAGTCGAATAAGCAATCTTCCAT
>CALCGQ010000011.1 GCA_937901015.1 uncultured Bacteroidota bacterium
GTGTGGAATAATCAAACATGATTATTTGAAATTATAAATATCAGTCTAATAGATGATTACTAATTTGTCAACGAGAAAATGTTTGAAACTCTTTATTTTGCTGATTTTTTCCGGATAATATAATGTCTACATTTAACCCTATAATAACCAAACCTGACGATATATGGTAAAAAGTGCAGCTACTAGTAAGCAAGCTTCTGAGGCAAAGAAAATTTTCGTATTAGATACATCGGTTATATTATACAACCATAACGCTATTAACGAATTTGATGATAATGATGTGGCCATTCCAATTACTGTATTGGAGGAACTTGATAATTTCAAAAAGGGTAACGATCATAAAAACTTCGAAGCAAGAGAGTTTATACGTTTCCTAGACAGTATTTCTGGTAAATCTACCATGAAAAACTGGCGTCGTTTAAATGGTCCGGAAAAAGGAAAGTTCAAGGTAATTATGAATGAGCATAGTAAACTCGATGCACGTCAGATTTTTGATGATAATAAACCTGATCACCGCATACTAAATGCTGCAATAAAGCTTAAGGAGGATTATCCTGATCGTAAAGTTATACTTGTTAGCAAGGATATAAACTTACGACTGAAGGCTAAATCACTAAGTTTAGCTGCAGAGGACTTTGAAACTGGTAAAGTAAAGAATATTGAATCGCTATATACTGGTAAATCAACAATTGAAGATGTAGATGCAGAAGTTATCGATAATCTATATTCAAATGGATTTTGTGATGCCTGTGATCTAAATCTGGAAGATGCAATTGCAAATCATTATTATATATTAAAGAGCGATAGTTCTTCAGCTTTAGCATATTATAATCCAATTACTAAAAGGATAGAGAGGGTAGAAAAACACAGTGTTTCAAGAATAATACCACGGAATGCGGAACAAGTTTTTGCTCTGCATGCAATCCTTAATCCTGAAGTTAAGCTTGTTACTCTTCAGGGTGTTGCAGGTACGGGTAAAACATTGTTGGCACTTGCTGGTGCATGGGAACAACGACGAAATTTTAAGCAAATTTATCTTGCCCGACCAATAGTACCTCTTAGTAATAAGGATATTGGATATCTTCCTGGAGATATTCATGAAAAAATTAATCCATACATGGAGCCACTTTGGGATAATTTAAAATTTATTCAAAACCAGTTTGGTGAAATGGATAAGGAGTATAAGAGAATTTCCGATGCTGTGGAAAATGAGAAGCTGATGATAACACCATTGGCTTATATCAGAGGTAGAAGCATCTCAAATATCTGTTTTATTGTGGATGAGGCTCAGAACCTAACACCTCACGAGGTAAAAACTATTATTACACGAGCAGGAGAAAACACAAAGATTATCTTCACTGGCGATATTTATCAAATCGATACTCCATATCTTGATTCTCAATCCAACGGATTGTCAGTTCTTATCGATAAGATAAAACATCATGAGATTTATGCTCACATTAGATTGGAGAAAGGTGAGAGATCAGAGCTGGCTAATCTGGCTAATGATTTATTGTAGTTGTGCCACATTTCAAACAAACATCAAAGACAAGCCATATTAATGTTTGAAACGTATTAAGACAACATTTTAATGCCAAAACTTGAATAGACATTAATTTACATATATTTTAATGTTTGTAAAACAGAAATTCGTACTTTTGAGGTCTGACTTAAAGTAAACATTAAAAATCGGACGAACAATGCAAGAAATACTTTATCCAATCAATCCTGACAGAAATGTTCCTTGGAATAATATTCCACAATTACCAATTAGAAAAGAGCTGTATCAAACAATTGAAATACTGGAAAAACTTGGAGATGCAAAAGCAGCTTTAGCAAGACTTTATGGACGGAGTGTTGTAATTCCAAATCAAGGACTACTGATTAATACAATAAGCTTACAAGAAGCAAAGATTTCCAGTGCAATTGAGAACATATTCACAACTGATGATGAGTTATATAAAGCATACAGCGATCAAAATACTGAAGCAACTGGAGCATCCAAAGAGGTATTAAGATATAGAGAAGCCCTTTGGTCTGGCTACAACTATTTGCAAAATACCAGACAATTTAATCAGGACTACTTCATACAGGTATTTCAAGAAATAAAGCAAACAACTGATGGAATTCGCCCAGAATTTTTGAACACAACTATTAAACAAGGTGGATCTGGACAAAATGCTGGGAACATCATATATACTCCTCCTAGAGGCATGACTATAATTAAGGATAAATTAGACAATCTTGTTGACTTTTTAAATGATGATGAGCAATATAAAATTGATCATTTGCTAAAATTGGCCATAGCTCATTTTCAGTTTGAAGCTATACACCCCTTTCGTGATGGAAACGGTAGAACTGGGCGTATATTTAATATACATTATTTGACTAATAAAGGTCTGCTAGATGTTCCAATACTGTTCCTTAGTAGATACATTCTAGATCACAAAGATGATTATTATTCCAACTTAATGGGAGTCTCACAAAGAGGCAACTGGAAAAACTGGATATTATTTATGCTGAAAGCCATTGAAAGTACTTCCAATATTACATTCCATAAAATCAATGAGATTGTATCTGTAAAAGACACAATCCTAGAATTCGTAAGGAAAGATGATCGAAAATTCCGCAATCCAGAACGTCTCATAGAGTTCTTGTTTACTCAACCGTTTACCAAGGTAAAACAGTTAGTTAATGCTGGAATTTATGCAGAAAATACAGCAAGGGATTATCTTAACAAGTTGTGCGACATGCAAGTAATGGAAAAAAAAGAAATAGAAGGTCATCATTATTATCTAAACTTAGAATTATATCGGATACTTTCGGAGTAAATCGTTAAACTCATTTATATAAACAGACCTCAAAGAAGAATAAAAAACGTTGGCAAACCAACTCCAAATAATAAGCAAAATAATGGACCAAAATTGTATTATCAGTATTAATTTATACTATAGATTGAAAACTAAAAGGAAAACGTAATATTAATCTACAATGAAACTAAGTTTAATGATTGTAATATGCCTATTAACGCTAAATGTTAACTCACAGACATCGGAACCAATATTTTTGAAAAAACCAGACCAGAATAGTATATCAATTGAATATGCTGCTGTATCATATTCATATGCCTATAGGTTTAAAAGAAATGTGACATTTGGGATAAGAACTCAGGTGGGACTAGGTTTACCAATATTGCTTAAAAGTACACCTACATATGTTGACTTTGGTTACGGTAATGGACCAGAGAAGGTTACACCTGATGCTGCATCGTTTGAAGTATTGAAACTACAGGTTTTTTATAGGTACGCAATATCAAACAGTTTTTACGTCGACGTTGGACCAGTTGCTTCGCTCACGCTTTTTGGTGAAGCGGAATGGGAGCAACCATTTAGAGTCGGAATAGAGGCTTCTGTTTTATATACATTCTGGAAAATGCACCTAGGAATAAGACTAAATGGTTCGTACAACTTTGGAATAAATAATCAACATCCAGGCATTACTTATGAGACTTCTTATTATGCTCTGTATATGACTCCGATAGTAATTGGATTTAATTTTTGACAACTTAAAATGGAACTAAATTATTAGAATATAAATATTAAGTTTCAACAATTGAGAAATAATGTTTGCCAACAAAAGTAACCGTTGCACAAGCCAATAAATTCATAACTATTTGAGGTTTTTACAACCTTT
>CALCGQ010000012.1 GCA_937901015.1 uncultured Bacteroidota bacterium
ATAAATGTGCCTGCATATGAAAATTAATCTCCTTTTGCCACTCTCTATATTTTTTATGATTTTTACCACTTCCTATTCTCAGGAAGACGGGTTTTCAAATATTTCATCAACTGATGTTGTCAAGGAGAGACTTATTGAACATTCCGAGTCGACAAACAGCATTGAAAGCAACTTTATACAGGAGAAACAACTATGGATGCTTAATGAAGTAATTGTAAGTGAAGGAATATTTCTTTTTAAGAAAGACAACAGTGTAAGGTGGCAATATAATACGCCCATTGAATACACAATCATTATACATAATGGAAAATTTACAATTATCAATAGTGATAAAGTAAGTGAGTTTGATATTGATTCAAACCCCATGTTTAGAGAAATTAACAAGATGATTGTAACTGCAATAAGAGGTGATTTCATCAATAATCCTGATTTTTCAGCAATCTTTAAGGAAAATTCGGATCAGTATCTTGTTGAACTTTCACCAAAAAATGAACGTGTTCGCACTATGTTATCTTCAATTAATATATACTTTGATAAAGCTTCAATGCAAGTTGAAAAAGTGATTTTCAAGGAGCCAGGAGATGATTTCACATCCATAATATTTAAGGATAAGAAAGTCAATACTGATATCCCAGATAGTAAATTTATAAGCTCTTCGAAGTGAAATCAAACTCAGTCAAAATAATCCCGAGCAAAATTATTGCTTTATTAATATTGAGCATAATCATATCGAGTTGTTCCAATAAAAACTATAGTTCCATATCCAATTCCGATTTATCAAATATAAAAGTACCAGTAGTTTTCGCCTCAGATTTTGTGAAGGCTCTTTACAAAACAAGGATCCAAATATATGGTAACGAACTAACAGGTGTTACCCTAATAAAAAAAACAGATAGCACTTATCGCGTTGTTTCAATGTCGGAGATGGGACTAAAGTATTTTGATTTTGAATTCTCAGATAATTCAAATAGGGAACCCAAAGTACATTATATTATGAAGCCACTGGATAAAAAATTACTGGTCAACATGTTTCTAAGGGATTTCGATTTTCTATTTCATTCGCCTAGACCCAAAGCTACAATAAAGTCGAAAAGTGATAATATCACCGAAATAATCGATGGAAAGATTATATATAGACTAACAAATGAAGGAGTAATATCTCATATTTCAAAATCTCGCTGTCTATTAAAGGACAAAGAATTGGTAAACCTTAGTACAAACTACAAATCAAACCCCGATTCCATATTATTTGATCATGGTAAAGTAAATTACCAGCTAATAGAGATAACTAAATAATTGATTTTTAAGTCTTGTTATATTGAATGTAAAGTTATTAAGATCTAATCTTTTAGGCATCTTATACTAAAGCCAATTTCGCGATTATTTGATCCGTAAGTTGTTGACCCACGGTCATAATCAAGTTCACGATAATAAGCATCGGTGGTATTTTCAGTCGTAGCAGTCCAAAAATATGCATTTTCACCATTATTGAAAAAGCTACCATCTGTATATCTCATACCTCCTGGTAATGCAGAGAAATTACTTTCATTTGTAGCATAAGAATTTGGGAACTTCCAATGAGTAGATCCCACATCTTTTAATTTTCCACCTGCAATATCCGGACCACCAAGTGTGCTTACCAATGTAGCCCATTCGTTATTTGTTGGTAAATGCCAACCAGATGGGCATGCTGATGTTGCAACCTCCCAATTATACAATCTTCCATATTCTTCCGCAACGGTTGGATTATCATCATATGCCCAATTTCCTGAAATCATCTCATAATTAAGGTTTTCAGCCATCCATATTTGATTTCCAATCTGAATAGATAGATATGATTTACCATCACGGT
>CALCGQ010000013.1 GCA_937901015.1 uncultured Bacteroidota bacterium
GATTAAAAAGAAAATTCATAAGTGCGTTAAAGTCAACAAGAAACCCAATTTCAGCCACATGGTCACATCATTCAAATATGCATTATCACGATATGGTATTTGAAAAACAAAATGAAAATATAGGTTTTGAATGATAATCATTGTGCTATTTCATATTTTTGCATCACATAAATCTTAAAATATAATGTCTGAATCTTTCAAGGGTACTTCATACAAATTAATGTCGGTTGAAACAGGTAACACTTTTAGCGATACAGGCTGGGATCTTGATCCAATGGGTGAAACAAACCCATCATTGATCCGTGCCATCTATGAAAATAAAAAAATTACTCTTAAGGATGACTCATTTGGCATATACAAGTTTTCCGACTGGTTACCCATTCACAAAACACTTAAAGGATCATATGCTCCAATCACTTACAAAAGTGAGGGCCTTTCGAAAAAACTGGGATTACATAACCTATACATAACTTTTAGTGGTTATTGGCCAGAGCGTAATATTAAAATGAAAACCTGTTCCTTTAAGGAAACGGAAGCTTATAATGTTTGTGCACGAATGGACAATGAAGAGAAAAAGATTCTTGTTGTTGCAAGTGCCGGAAATACTGCTCGAGCATTTGCACAAGTATGTTCCGATAATAATATACCTTTATTGCTGAGTGTTCCAGAGGATAACATCAGTGCTTTATGGTTTGATGCTCCACTTAACGACTGTGTAAGACTTATTGCCAGCAAAAGTGGAACTGACTATTTTGATGCAATTCACTTATCCAATATAGCCTGCCAAATGGATAATTTCTTTGCTGAGGGTGGGGCAAAAAATGTAGCTCGCAGAGATGGTATGGGAACCACAACATTGAGTGCGGTAACTACAATTGGAGAAATACCTGAGTACTATTTTCAAGCAATTGGAAGCGGAACTGGAGCTATCGCAGCCTGGGAAGCAAATCTTCGATTATTGGAAGATGGGAGATATGGTGATGGTAAAATGAAACTGATGGTGAGCCAGAATTTCCCATTTCACCCAATTTATGATGCTTGGAAAGCTGATTCTAGACCTTTATTACCCTTTGATGATGGTGAAGCCCGTAAACAAGTTGAAATTATTGATGCCAAAGTTTTATCTAACAGAAAGCCTCCATACTCAATTGCTGGAGGATTGTATGATGCTATGAAAGATGCAGGAGGTGATGTGCTACTTGCCACAAACGAAGAAGCCAAAGAAGCTGGGAAACTATTCCTTGAAACTGAAGGTATGGATATCCATCCAGCAGCAGCAGTAGCTACAGCAACATTGATTGATGCAGTTAAAAAAAAGGTTGTTGAACCAAATAGTCTTATAATGCTGAATATAACAGGTGGCGGTGAGCAAAGGTTCAAAAGTGAAAATGAGCTTTTTTATCTACAACCATCAATTGTTTTTGATGTTGATCCTGATGAGGATGAGGTTAAAGAAAAGCTTGCAGGACTTTGTTGGTAAGTTAAGTGATTTAAGTCATGCTTCACATTTATCATGCCGAATAAAATGAAGCATCTACAATCGTCTTAGATTCTTTGCTTCGCACAGAATGACATAAACAGTAAATATTCTTACTTACTCTCCATATCTTTGAAATACTCTAACCATCGATCGGCCATAATCAATGGTAATAGTAATGACTTTACAGGATGGGAAATAATCTCTTTAGATTTTGGCAGAAGTGAAATCATAGATGGTAGTGCGCTGAATGCCAAACCAATTGACTGATAAAATTGGCCCATTCCAACTTTCATTAAAAATGCTTTTACTTTGTAATTCCTTAGTTCAACGCTAACAGCTGTAAAACCAACAATTACAAATAGTGCACGAATCATCATTTCCAATCCTGCATAGAAACCATCAATATGGAAAAAGAGATTATCGTCCTTATCACTATTCCAAAACAAAGCAGATAGAACAACTATGATTATCAGTTGAACCCAGAAAACAGGTTTTTTTAACTTTCTAAGTGAATATCTATACTTAACACCTATCAGAATCATATAAGTGCCTACATAAATAAATCTTAACCAACTATCATCAATATTAATCAGAAACAATCCCACTGGAATGGCGATAATATGAATAAAAAGTGCGGTAATTGATGTCTTTTGATTTTTATCGAATCTAAAGAAATTTTTCATCGAATCTTCATTTTCCTTGATATCCAGATTCCCATAATCCATTCCTAAACTAACAGCCTTTTGCCCTGCGTAATATCCTAATATAGCCGCGATTGTCCCCATAATAATGTAAAACCCTAACAAAACAACAAGTACTTCCACAGGTTTTGCTTCACTAATTCGGAACTGCTTTAAACCATAATTAATAATGTTGACATAAACCTGAATCAGATCATAACCGTAAAATATCAACATACTAAATATCTTGTAAAACAATGCACTTGAAACACTTAAAATACCTGCCAGTAAATATCCAAAAATATTTCTACCAATGAGAAGCAGAGCTAGTTCAATCATTACAGCCTCCAACATTATTCCCATCATTGGACCAAGGATTATTGCCGATGGAGATACGGACTTCATAATCGCAGTAATCAATCCTGCCCGAATAATCAAGCCCTTTTCTGGCCATATTTGCGAGTAACCTATAAGGAGAATAGTGCCAAAAAATGCAAGAGTTGATCCAGCCATGGGTAATCTGGCATTGTGAAGGAAGCTTCCAATGATTATTTCCAAAGAAGCCCACAAGCCTCCAACAACGGCGGCTTTCAACCAGATGTTGTTCGATTGCTTATTCTTCGTCATTATAACAAGTCCTCCGGAGTATTCATGTTCCTAAATTGTATACCTAATCCTGGAAGATCTCCAGTACTTATGGCACGAAACTTAACCTCTGAAAAAAGGTTAATCAATTTATAATCCCGTTGATGGATTGAATTCTCGATAGTAGGAATTATTGATGTGGAGTAATAGCCTGCCAATGGTTCATAATATGAATCACTGTGTTGTGGGATTACGATTTCAAAATCGTCCGACTTCGACAAAATATATTCCAGTGCTTCTTTAGTGAGAAAAGGAATATCGCAAGAAACTACTAAATTCTTTACTGTTACGGATTGTTTCAAACAACTGTAGATTCCTCCGATAGGTCCAATATTTTTAATCTCATCCCCTACAATCTGTAATCCGAATTTTTGATAATCTTCAGGATTATTGGTGCTGATTATTATATAATCACAAATTGGTTTAAGAATCTCAATGGAATATGACACCAACTCCTTTCCATTGAAATGACACAAACCCTTATCCCTTCCCATCCTACTGCTAGCCCCCCCAGCAAGAATAAAACCGGTAACACCTTCGTGATCCATAATAATTAGTAAAGTTTATTGGCTTATTTACGATATTTTACTTCATCCATCAGCGACTGAATAGTGTACTTCATTGTTCCCAGTTCTAGCGCCAAAAGATTTCCATACCCTGCCCTATCATCAAAATATATTCCATTGTCAAGGTCGATAAAATTATAGTCAGGATTATTTATCGATAGATCTATAAACTCCAGATTTACAGGCACATGTCCATGTATAACTTTCTTGTTATTAATCCTCTGCCTATCAACCTTAAAGTCTCTGATCCACAACATTGACTGCTCATCTTCCATCGGATTCTCTACTTTAAAGTTTAGACCAGCATGGACAATTATAAAATCATCAACTTCCACATAGTATGGAAGTTCTCTCATCCAATCAATATACTTAGAAGGTATATCCTTTGGAGATTCTGCATCAAAACTTTCCATGGTCTGAATGCCACCATGTACTTCCCACTCTTTCTGGATTTTAGATTTAGACCTGAATCCAAGAAAACCACGGTGCTTTTTATCTTCTTCAAAAGCTCGTACACAATAATCTTCATGGTTACCTTTAAGTGCAGTAACGGTATAGTCATTAGATTGTAATTCCATGATAAAATCAATGACCCCCTTACTGTCAGGACCTCGATCAATATAATCACCAAGGAAAATCAGATGGTCATTTTTATTTGGCTTAATCTGATTTTCTACAAGTGTCCTCAAGGTTTTCTCACAACCATGTATATCGGGAATAACCCATTTTTTTATCATCAAATTATTGATTAGAGCAAAATAAGAAAGCTTGTATTCAAAAGCTATTTTCCCTTTGCCTGATTAGCTACTTTTTCCATTAATGCTTTTATTTCTTCAGGATCACCTATGAAATAATCTTTTACAAAATTAAGATCATCATCAAACTCAAAAACATATGGTACTCCAGTTGGAATATTGAATCCCAATATCTCCTCACGGCTCATATTTTTAAGATGCATTACTAAAGCGCGTAGGCTATTACCATGCGCTGTAACAAGCAAATCATCATTTTCATGAAGAGCAGGTTTAATTTCAGTTTCCCAATATGGCATAAGTCGTTCAATTACTTCTTTCAAAGATTCGGTCATTGGTAACTCAGCCGGAGTTAAATCAGCATATCTTACTTCAAATCTTGGATTTCTTTCATCATCTGCTGGAATTGGTTCGGGTGGAGTATCAAAACTTCTTCTCCAAAGCTGAACCTGATCAGCACCATATTTCTCAGCAGTTTCTATTTTATTAAGACCCTGAAGTGTTCCATAATGCTTCTCGTTCAAACGCCAACTCTTTTCAACATCAATCCACATTGAGTCCATTTCCTCAAGAATCAACCATAGGGTTTTTATCGCTCTTGTTAAATAAGATGTGTACGCAAGCTTAAACTTATATCCTTCATCCTTTAAAACTTTACCAGCTTTTATTGCTTCGCTAATTCCTTGCTCAGAAAGACTCACATCTTTCCATCCAGTAAATCTATTTTCCTTATTCCAAGTGCTCTGTCCGTGGCGTACTAAAACTAATCTTTTCATTTTCTGTATTTTTCAATGGTGAATCAAGTAACTAGAATCAAGATGATTTCAACTCCATTCCAGGAACATGACTCTTTATAAATCAATTAATTCAACAAAATTAACAAATTGTTGCCTACTATTGTTGCACTATAGTATTTTTGTATTCAGATGTTTGCAAAATCTCCAACAATATTGAAATTATTGTTCCCATCTCTCATTTGGGAAGTGAAAACCGACAAAAAGGAAGTATTCCTAACGTTTGATGATGGACCACATCCAGACATAACACCATGGGTACTAGACTGTTTAAATGAGTACAATGCTAAAGCTACTTTTTTCTGTGTTGGCGAAAACGTTTGCAAATATCCTGAAGTTTATGACCAGATATTAAAAAACGGGCATAGCGTTGGAAATCACACACATAATCATTTAATGGGGTGGAAAACAAACGATGATAA
>CALCGQ010000014.1 GCA_937901015.1 uncultured Bacteroidota bacterium
TAGATGCTGATAGCGAACTTTGGGTTGGTTATACCGTTACTCATGTTGCTGGAACATTCCCTGCCGGGGCTGATGAAGGTCCTGCAAACTATGGATATGGTGATATGATATCAACTGATGGTTCAACTTGGGATCCTGTTTCGTCATACGGTTTGGATTACAATTGGAATATTCAAGTTTTTGTTATGGAACAAACTTCTGGTATTAACTATGCTGAGATATTTGATGAATCATTTCTAAATCCAAATAATAGCTTGTCTGCCGGAGAATTACGTGAGACACCGATTCTGATAGTTAACAATTATAGCAGAAATATTTCAGGTTTTAATATTTATCGGTTGGCTGATTATGAAACTGAATATCAACTATATGACATTGTCGAATTTGTTTCTGGACAATCAGAGTATTGTTATCATGATGAAGATATTAATTATCTGTTTGGAAGTTATTATCAAGTTACTGCAAATTATGTAAGTGAAACTGATGAATGTGAATCCATGCCAGCAATGGCATATGAAATTCCATCTGATGATTTTGTCTATATACTGTTTGAAGATATTGAAAGCCAAATTTATACTAATAAAATAATAGTATTTCCGAACCCAACAAAAGATGAGTTAAATGTAAGGTCAAAAGCCACAATTGAAAGCATTAGGATAACCAACTACATGGGACAGATCGTTTACACAAATAATGCAGGCCATTCTACAAGTATTAAGCTGAATACTAGTACTTATCCAGAAGGAGTATATCTTATTCAGGTTGAAACAAAATTTGGAATAACAACCAAAAGAGTGATAATCAATAGATAGTTGATTATGGGAGTGTAACTCCAAACTGAATCCGTGATTAAGGGGAGCAACTGTGGTTTATTTGCTCCCCTATTTTTTTTGTATATTATCCATGTAAATCAATTCCAATCGCTGTTCACACTTTACCACTCACTAATCACCACTCACTATTCACAGTTCACCAATATCTATTATCTTTGCAAACCTAAAAATTAGAAATTTGATTATGAAACGATTTATAATTCTGTTACTTGTACTTCCTCTTTTCTTTGCTTGTGATTCAAACACAAAAGGCACAGACAATACTGACACTGTTGTAACTGAAGAGACAGATAAACCAGTGGATGTTGTAACTGATGGTCAGGGTAAACTAAAAATGACCATTAATAAGGATGCTAAACCTGAAGAAAATACTTCTGATAATAATATTCCAGAAGGTACGGAGGCCATACCAGGTTTAAAGTCTGCTAGCGGAGAAGAAGGTGCTGTTCGTGAAACAATTGATAATGAAGATGAGGCTTTGAATGTAAAAAGGGCTCATACTCAGTTTAATAATGGTATTACTTATTATAAAGAGAAGAATCTCACTGAAGCAATTAAAGCATTTAAAACTTCATTGGAGTATAAATCTGATAACGATAAAGCTTTTTATAATCTTGGTAAGATATATTATGAGTTAGGGCAAAAAGATCTTGCTCTTTCATACTATAAAGACGCAGTTGAGATTAATCCAAACGACACAGTATCTATGCTTGGAGTTGGTCTAATTTATTATGAAAAAACTAACTATCCCGAAGCACTGAAATATTATAATCAGGTGCTTGATATTGCTCCAAAGTTTAGCATTGCATATTTTAATAGAGGAACAATGTTAGGGCAAAACAAACAATACGATCAATCATTGGAAGACCTTACAAATTCTATTAAATATGATCCCAGTAATTCTGAGGCATTTATTAATAGAGGCTTAGCTCACTTTTACATGAAAAATCTTGATCTTGCTTGTGAAGACTGGAAGAAAGCAGAAGCCATGGGTAACCCAAAAGGTAAAGATGCTGTTAAGATATATTGTTCAGGAGATAAGTAGTGAATGATTGAATGAGAGAATGTTGTAATGCTAAAATGAGTTACTATTTTGTCATTCTGAGCAGCGCGAAGAATCTACAAACAGGTTTAGAATCATTCGTTTCACTCATGGTGACATAATTCTAGAGTGAAAAGCACCAAAAATTCTGATAATCCTATTTTCCGATTATCACTTATAAATAACAAGAGATCATTCGTTTCACTCTGGTGACAAAACTTCAAAACACAAAAAAATCCCGATAATCATATGATTATCGGGATTTTAAATATAATTTATATCTTGTTTACTCAGCTAATATCAGCACATTGTTTTCAAGTACTTCAATTACACCTCCATTTATTTCAAAGAATTCTTCCTTACCATCTTTTTTGATCTTAATTTTCCCTTTATTCAATGCAGAAATAAGAGGAGCATGGTTATTTAAAATTTCAAATGACCCATCAATACCTGGAAGTTGAACCAACTCGGCTTCACCCTCATAAATGGTAGTGTCAGGAGTAATTATTTCAAGATTCATTTTATCTAGTTATTAGTTAATTGTTATAAGTTAATTATGATATACATATTAACAGATAACGATCACTTTTATTTACTATCTTCAAGTAGTTTCTTACCTTTTTCAATGGCCTCATCAATTGTTCCAACAAGGTTAAATGCAGCTTCAGGATATTCATCAACTTCACCATCAAGAATCATGTTAAACCCTTTGATTGTATCTTCAATGGAAACAATAGTACCTTTTAGTCCGGTAAACTGCTCAGCTACGTGGAAAGGCTGTGATAAGAAACGTTGCACCCTTCTTGCTCTGTGTACAATAAGCTTATCTTCTTCGCTAAGCTCATCCATACCAAGAATAGCAATAATATCTTGAAGTTCTTTATATCTCTGTAGAATACGTTTTACTCTTTCCGCTGTGTTATAGTGTTCATCACCAACAACATCAGGTGTAAGAATACGTGATGTTGAATCCAGAGGATCAACAGCAGGATAAATACCAAGTTCAGCAATTTTACGGCTTAATACAGTTGTTGCATCAAGGTGAGCAAATGTTGTTGCAGGAGCAGGGTCAGTAAGGTCATCAGCAGGTACATAAACAGCCTGTACAGATGTAATTGATCCGCGTTTTGTTGAAGTAATACGTTCCTGCATAATACCCATTTCAGTTGCAAGAGTTGGTTGATAACCCACAGCTGAAGGCATACGTCCAAGAAGTGCACTCACTTCAGAACCTGCTTGAGTAAAACGGAAAATATTATCAATAAAGAATAGAATATCGCGACCACCTGATTTTTCATCACCATCACGGAAATACTCCGCCATAGTCAAACCTGAAAGTGCAACACGAGCACGTGCCCCAGGAGGCTCATTCATTTGTCCGAAAACAAGTGTTGCCTGTGATGTTTCAAGCTCTTTGTGATCAACTTTCGATAAGTCCCATCCACCTTCTTCCATGCTTTTTGTAAACTCATCACCATATTTGATAACGCCTGATTCAATCATCTCACGTAATAGGTCATTACCCTCACGAGTACGTTCACCTACACCGCCAAATACTGAAAGACCAGCATATGATTTTGCAATATTGTTGATAAGCTCCATGATAATCACAGTTTTACCAACACCAGCACCACCAAATAATCCAATTTTACCACCCTTTGAGTATGGCTCAATTAGGTCGATAACTTTTACACCTGTGTAAAGAATTTCTTTTGAGGTTGAAAGTTGATCGTATGTAGGTGGGTCCCTGTGAATAGGATATCTTTTTTCTGATTTAACTTCGCCTAGTCCATCGATGGCATCACCGATAACATTAAACAAACGACCTTTAATCTGGTCGCCGGTCGGCATTGAGATTGGATGACCTAAACCAACTACTTCCATTCCACGTCGCAAACCCTCTGAAGAGTCCATCGCAATAGTACGAATAGTATTTTCACCGATAGCCTGTTGAGCTTCGAGAATTAGTTTTTCACCATTGTCTCTGGTGATTTGCAGTGCATCAAAAATCTTTGGAAGGTTTTCTTCTTTTTCGAAAACTACGTCTATAACAGGGCCAATTATCTGTGCAATTTGACCAACGTTCTTTTTCTCCATAAAAAGCTATTATTTAAGGATTTTAATGTGGGCGCAAATATAATAATTTATACTTATTATAAAGTACTTGAAGTTGGATAATTTAAAAATATTGATAAGAGATAGTATATGGGAGGAATTTAGGGGGGACAGGAGATGGGAGACAGGGGATTGAGGACCGATGACGGGTGACGGGTGACAGGTGACCGAGGAAAGGTGATAAGGGCCGATGACAGTTGGCTGATGACAGATGACAGATTCTAATTGCTTTTCTAATTCTTCGTTCATAAGTATAAAAATTATAGATAAATTTTTTCCTATGAATTTTAAAATCATTTTTCAGATTTGAACAATTCTC
>CALCGQ010000015.1 GCA_937901015.1 uncultured Bacteroidota bacterium
CGTCAATTACAGCGATATATTGATAAATAGGATATGATCCTAATAATACTTCTCCTGTATTTATAGGCTCTAGATCCATTAAATAAGTAGCAATTTCTGCTCCTTGTGATGTTCCGCCATCTTCGTAAACACCAATGAAGAATTCTTCTGTTGTTGGTGTTCCTGAAGTATAAACTCCCCAGAATGTAATAGTTGTCCATGCTTCACTAACACCATTTACTTGTTGGTATTGTTGGAAAGTACCACCATATTGTGACCAGAAAGCATTAGTATTACCAACTGGTGAATTTCCCCATAGGCTAGTTGCATTACACTCAAATAGATCTCTTGATCTTTCTGATGGAATTACAGGATCACCATTAACTTCTGATAAAGCAGGACCATCACTGCTTGTTGAAGTAATGGTTGGATAAGGCTGTCCGGTTACATTTGTAATGCTACCAGGAGCTTTTGAAATGTAATTAATAACTGCACTCCAATCACCAGGACCATCGCCTGTATTTTGAATTCCTAAATAAGTAGTTAAATACTCATTTGGAGCTAAAGTTTCATCAAAAAATATTGGATTGATTGTTAAACTTGGTTGAGTTAGAACCCAGTCTTTAGCAAGAACACCACCAGAAGGAATCATTACAGTTTCAGTAACTGTATTGTATCCGTTTTTACCAGCAGCAGCTTCTTGATCACCACTAAATACACCAGTTAATGAATAATAACCAGTTGCATCTGTAGTAGCAACACCAAAGCCATCAACACCAACAGTTGCACCACTAATGGTTAAACCATCTCCATTCATAACATAACCTTCCATGTCACCAGGAGCTGTAAGAGGATCCCAATAGAATCTTATGTTTGAATACCAAGATGAAACACCATCATAATTTGGAGGAGTTTCACTATCAGCATAACCAACTAACATACGGTTTACACCACCATCTGTTCTGTGATTACGATAATAAGGTGATTCATAATAACCGTTATCACCCCATAGAATATCAATGATAATATTAGTACCACCGTTATAAACGTAGTCAGTAATATCTATTGAATTCGCCCAACCAGTAGCTGTGGCAGGAGTATAACTAGCAGAAGACCAAACAAGAGTTGCACTTGAATTATCATAAAATGCACCTGCTGTTAAAGCATTATCCGTAGTCTCGAAAATTCTGATTTCAACATTGTCTAACCAGTTATCAGGACTTGCAATTCTTTCAAAACTATATTGCAATGCGGTAATTAACATTGGTCCTGGCAATTCAGAAGCCAAATAAAGAGTTTGTGTATGACAATTTTCCCAGTAATTGGCAAAATCACCATAATAAGCAGGGTAAGAGCCATAACCTGTTCCAGTTCCAATTTCGTGAGCTGTACTACGGTTATTTGATGCTGAATTATCGTTCCCGATTTGGGTAACAGTTCCAGCAACTTCAGTTAACATATTCGAATTATCAAGAGCAACTTTTTGTCTTTCAGTCAGGGGTGATCCTGCCTGTCCGAACATTACTCCAGAAGATACAAATATCATCAACAGTAAAACATACTTTGTAAATGAATTCATATGTAAATAATTAGTTAATAAATAAATCTTACTTATGTAAGTTACCCGTTAAGACAAACAAATAGGATATTACCCCTACCCTTTACCCCTATTATTTTGATGCTTCTAGCACCTTATAATCAACACCTATCTCCTTATATTTATATGTTTTACACAATTTGTGCACCATTTGTATTGTAATATTTTATATCTATTGACATGATAAAAAAGTCAAAAAAGAAGATTTCGAATAAAAAACTAAAAAAAGATGAAATATAGAGGTTGGCTAATAGTGTGAAATAATACTTGCCAAATAGAAATATTTCTTAGAAATTATTGACTGTAGAGAGCTAGGAGATTGATTCGTCATACTTCCTCGTAAAGACGCATTTTGTACCTAAACTAGCGCAAGATACTGTGCTAGAGAGGAAGAAAATACCAACAGTGAATCACGCCTTAAATAAAAAAGGGAGCTCCGATAATCGGAACTCCCTTTTAGGGTTTATGTTATTGGTAG
>CALCGQ010000016.1 GCA_937901015.1 uncultured Bacteroidota bacterium
TTCATATCTTCTTGACGAGTCTTAATGAAATACTCAATGGTTTTATGAACATCTACTTCTTTTGGTCCTACTTTTCCAAAGTTATCTACTTCAGCAAAAACAATTGATTTTAAAGCATCTGCTCTTTCCGGATCACAATCAAACTTCATGTTTACCTTGAAACCTTCATAGGGATATTTGCTTGCAGATGTCCAAACAGCTACACCATAAGTTCCACCTTCTTCTTCTCTTATGGTTTCTGTATAACGTAAACTTAGTATATATTTTACTGCACTCAGGTAAACAAGGTTCTCAGCATTGTAATCGAATGAACCATTGTAATTTACAAATACTGTTGCCTTAGGAGTTTCCATTGATACATTGAATACATTTAATGCATTATCCTTTGGTGGACGTATACCATTATCTTTCCAAGTTTCTTTTTTATCGCTTGTTTTAAGACCTCCAATATAAGTTTCCACAAGTGGTTTCAATACTTCCTCATCAACATTACCTACAAAATAATATCTAAAATTAGATCCATCACTAAATCTGTCCTTGTATATTTCATTAATAACCTCAAAATCAACTTTATTCAGTTTATCAATATTCATTGGCATTTTGCGTGAGTTACGATCGGCCATCAAGAATGAAATGGAATCGTTAGCAATGGTTCTGGGATCAGTACTAGTGTTTTGTATCCATGCTTTAATACGTCCTAAATAAGCGCCATAAGCCTGCTGGTCGAAACGAGGTTGGTCTAGTTTCATATACAATAATTGCATAAATGTTTCAATATCATCAGGGGAAGTTGATCCGCTAAAGCCTTCAGTTACCTCTCCTAAATATGGATTAAGTCTGAGTACTTTACCAGCCATCATTTTCTCCAGGGAGATATTATCATATTCACCAACACCATATTGCGAAACCATTGTGGTTGCCATATCTGCAGAAGGTAGCTGATCTATATCAAGTAAGGAATTTCCACCAAAGCTATATGCTTCAAATAGTATTTCATCTTCTTTGAAATCAGTTTTCTTGACAATTATTTCAGCTCCATTTTTCAATGTCCAAACTGTTACACCAAGCTCATCCATTACCTCAGTTTTTATTATTGGAGAAGCAACTGGAATATTTGCAACAAGTGGTTTGTCCATGACTGCATCAACATATGCATCCAATTTGGTGTTTTTGGATTTTTCGATTACCTGCAACACTTCTTCTTTGGTTGGAAGTGATACTCCTTCTTTTTCAAGACCCGTGATTGAAACAACGATATTTTCATCAGTTATCCATTGTTCGGGAAGACTATTGATTTCTTCCAGAGTAATTTCAGGTAGTACCTGATTTGCATAAGCAAACTCATACTCAATACCTGGAGTAGGTTCATTTGTTAGATAATGTGAGAAATACTCCCAAACATAGTTGTTATTTTTCTGCTTATCTTTTTCCTTATAGGCTTTTTCATATCCTCGATGAATATCAAGTTTAGTACGATCAAATTCGCCTTGTGTAAACCCATGTTGAAGTACACGTTGATTTTCTTCCAGCACACTGTTTAAAGCTGTAAGAACTTCATTGTCACGAGCATAAGCAACAGCCATAAAAGCATCTTTTGAACGCGACATGCTAGTATATGCAGAATATCCAACAATAAATGGAGGGTTCTCTTTTTGAACAAGCTCGTTTAAACGATTATTTATCATATCGTTATAAATACGACGAACAAGTAGTTCACGCATATATTCAGTACCCTTATCAGCAGGTTCAACTATATCATGTTTGAAATAAACCTGAACAGAGTTTCTTTGTGCTTCAGGATCTGTAGCAATACCAACCAATGGCTCTTTGTTATTTGGTATTTCAAAAATGGTACGCTCCTTCGGATTTTGTACAACAGGAACCTGTGAAAAAAGCTTAACTACTTTCTTCTCCATCATGTCAGCATCAAAATCACCTACAACAATAATTGCTTCAAGATCTGGGCGATACCAGTCTCTGTAAAAAGACCTTAGTGTTTCATATGAACAATTATCAATAACATCCAAACTACCAATTACATCTCTTTTAGCATATTTTGAATCCTTATAGATAATTGGCATTAGTTCATTCATCATTCTAAAATCGGCACTACGTCTTGTTCTCCATTCTTCATGAACAACTTTTCGCTCAGCATCAATTTCTTCATCTTCAAAGGAAACATAATTTGACCAGTCATGTAATACAAGAAGTGATGAATCAATTACAGATTCTTCTGTCAAAGGAACATCATTCAAGTTATATGCAGTAACATCAAGGCTTGTAAAAGCATTAACATTATGGCCAAATGCAACTCCGTTACGCTCAAGGAAGTCGAGAACACCTTTTTTTGGAAAATTCTCAGTGCCATTAAATGCCATATGCTCGGTTAAGTGAGCAAGTCCGTTCTGATTATCATCTTCAAGTATGGCACCAACATTAAAAACGATGTAAAAATCTGCACGATTTTCTGGAAGTTCGTTTGATCTAATATAATAGGTCATACCATTATCAAGAACACCATATCTTACACCAGGATCCAATGGGACTTTCTTGCTTGTTTCTTTCACCCCTGCATAAGAGGTAATGTTTCCGAGCAATGCAATTGCTACAAAAACCAGCATTATCTTTTTCATTTTATAAATTATTTGGTTTATAATTATCATACAAATGTATCTCAAAAAGTAATGCTGAACTCCTTAAATAAAGTGAAAAGTGAGATTGAATCTATGAATATGCTAATCCATTCGATGAAAGCATCAATAGACTATACTAACTATGACAATGAAGATTAAATAGGAAGTAAATAAAAAATAAATAACCTAGACGATGTGATATTAGTTGAAAAAGCGAACATCTAAAAAAGGAATTATTCGATATAAAAAAACCCAGCTCTCGCTGGGTTTTGAAATTAGTTATTACAGTAGTGTTAGTTGTTAAGAAATTTTAATCTCTCTACTTAGTTTTGCTTCTTCTTCTTTTTTTGGAAGTGTAAGCTTTAGAATTCCTTCATTGTATTCAGCAGATATATCTTCAAATTTTACTCTTTTTGAAAGTGTGAATGAACGGCTGAAACTACCAATTATAAACTCTCTACGAGTATAGTTTACATCTTTTTCTTCTTTTTCGTCACTTACCTCACGAGAAACAGTTAGTACATGATTTTCAAGTTTGATATTAAACTCATCTTTATTCACTCCGGGAGCGGCAAATTCAATTTCAAAACTATTATCATTTTCTATAATGTTAACAGAAGGTACATCTCCTTTTGCTTCGTTAAATAACTCATGACGAGTCTTGTCAAGGTTATCGAAAAAGTTTG
This sequence comes from uncultured Bacteroidota bacterium, assembly GCA_937901015.1. Lineage (GTDB taxonomy): Bacteria > Bacteroidota > Bacteroidia > Bacteroidales > F082. The sequence continues at coordinate 3,320 of CALCGQ010000016.1, forward strand.
TGAATCCTGGGTGATTAAATCTTACTAAGTTCATTTTAAATCCTCCTATTTTTTAATTTATTATTTTGTTAATTACGTATATTATGTCCTTGTCAATTCTTATTCCACTCCAATAATTTTCAAAAAAAAACTCATTTATTAAGTCATTATGTCACCTAGGTGTGTTTATAGCTGCCGTTTTGTCTGGTTTTGATGAAATATTGCAGTTATTCTTAAATTCGCATTGGTGAAAGCAATTTAATTATTGATATACTTATTCTGTTTTCAGCACAAGAAATAATAAATCCAATTTGCCCCATGACTTCTGATAAAGACATATTATGTCCTAATTGTGAAAAGAGCTTTCACCGTAAATATGATTTCTGCCCGCATTGTGGTCAGAGGAATAAGGAAATCCGAATGGGGCTCAAGTTTCTATTTGAAGATTTCTTAGCTGGTAGTTTCAATATAGATTCAAAGTTTTTCAGCACATTTAGGGTTCTTATTTTTAAACCAGCCAGACTAACAAAGGAATTTCTTAATGGAAAAAGAACGAAATATCTAACCCCCCTCAGAATATATCTATTGGTAAGTTTTGCATATTTCGCAATGCTATCGCTTACAGATGTTTCAGCATTAAAATTTAGTGAAACTCAAGAATTGGCGGATGTACCTGTTGTTTTTAATGAAAGTGAAATAGATAGTGTTCTTTTCAATAATGATACAATAACCCTAAACGATAGCACGTCTCAAACACTTGATTTTGAAATTGACAGTACTGGCAGTGTCTTGGGAATCGATATGAGTACACTAAAGTCCCTTAATCAGAAAAAAGCACGACAGGAATTTAAGGATAAGTTCAATGATTATATATCCGTATCAATGTTCTTTATTATGCCAATTGCTGCAATTTTCCTACTATGGTTCTTTGGCAAAGGAACTTACTATTTTGAGCATTTGATTTTCCTTATTCACCTCCAATCATTAGTGTTCATACTACTAATTATTTCGGGGCTCTTATTCTATGCTTTTCCATATTCAATTATAGAATTAATTGGAAATATTATAATATTCGGAATAATTGTTCTTTGGATAAAATCTTTCTATGGCTATAGGTGGATAAAATCGATATTTGCATCCTTGCTTTTTTTCATATCATACATACTTGTACTCGGAATAACTTTTATCGGACTTGCTTATGTATCTCTATTAATAATGTAGTTACATTTTCAATAACCATGGTTGCTGTTATCAAATAAATAGTTTTGAAATAGAAACTAAAACTCTGGATATACCCTATATTTGCAAAACAAGCATTAATCGTGGATAAAATAGTTAACAGCCTCAAACCAAGTAGAATAATCTGGCCAATATTAATTGGTATAGGTGTTAGCGCATACCTGATGTTCAGGAGTTTTAATGCTGAAACATTTTCATTTCTTACATATAGCTGGCATACTCTTTTCTATATTATAATTGCCCTAATAATGATGGCTGTAAGAGACTTAGCCTACATGTATCGGTTAATTATATTAACTGATGGTGCTTTAAATTGGCGACAATCCTTTAATGTAATTATGTTATGGGAGTTTAGCTCAGCTATTTCTCCTTCCGTGGTTGGTGGTACCGGTCCGGCAATATTCTTTTTATATAAAGAAGGACTAAGTGCAGGAAAAAGTACTGCGGTGGTTTTGACAGCAATCTTCCTCGATGAGATCTTTTTTGTAGTATCAGTACCTCTGGTATACCTTGCATTTGGCACGAATATTTTTCCGCCTGATTCCATCTCAATTGATCAGATAATCTATGCCTTTTATGGAGGTTATATTGTAATATTTATATACACTCTATTTTTAACATATGCCTTATTTGTTAACCCGCATTTGTTTAAATCATTCATATCATGGGTTTTCCTATTTCCCATACTTGTGCGATGGAGAACACGAGCCAGAAAATCGGCAAATCAATTAATTCAGACATCCGGTACAATAAAAAGAAAACCTGTTAACTATTGGGTTAAAAGTTTTATTGCCACAATACTAGCATGGACTGGGCGATATTGGGTAGTTAATTTTATGCTTATGGCATTCTTTGTGGACCGCTATAGCATTGTTGATCATTTCTTAATCTACGGTCGACAACTAAGTATGTGGATAATTCTGCTTGTTAGCCCAACACCAGGGGGAAGTGGTGTAGCCGAGTTTATTTTCTCTGACTTCCTTGGCGACTTCATTCCAAATGATTCATGGACTACACCTTTGGCGGTAATGTGGCGACTAATATCATATTACCCATATCTGTTTATAGGAGTAATAATACTACCAATTTGGTTGAGAAAAGTATTTAGTAAAGAGAAGAAATAATCCAGGTCATCAGAAGGATTAAGAAGTAAGCAGTTTTCTTATTCGTTGTAAATAACAGTCATAAGAACCTCACCAACCATCTGTAATGATTGCTTATCAATATGTTCAATATTATCGTCCACGGTGTGCCATTGATCAAAGAAACTTCTGTTCTTACTATTAGGATCAAGATGAATAATATCTATTGAAGGAATTCTTGCATATTTATTTACAAAGTAATGATCATCGGTAATCTGACCGCCGGGCTCATCAATAAACACATTTCTGTAACCTAGATCATAAGCAGTGTTCCAAACCAAATCAACCACAAATCTTGCTTCACGATCACTATGATATTCTCTCCTGAACTCAACATTTGAAGCTCCAACCATATCAAGTAGTATTCCATATGCTGCCGAATATCCATACTCATGTGGGTTTTGAGACCAATACTGTGATCCTAAACCCCAGTATTCTTCATCATAAGTAATCTGCATTTCATGGGGAGGTCCCCAATCTTCAAGGTCAAATAGTACAATATCAATCCCTACTTTGGGGCTCTTTATCCCAATTTGTCTGGCAACTTCCAGCAGAACTCCAACTCCACTTCCTCCATCGTTAGCACCATCAATGGGAGTATGCAGATTTTCTAGATTATCATCATGATCAGCAAATGGGCGAGTATCCCAGTGAGCCATTAACAAGATTCTCTCACCAGCTTCTTTATTGAAAGATGCAATGATATTCTTACCATTTCGGGCAACATTATCATAGGTGCGAGTTTTGAAATTCTGAATAACAACCTCTCCACCATAATCCTCTAACTTTGATGACAACCAACTGGCACATTCTTTATGTGCTGCTGTTCCAGGCACCCGGGGTCCAAAATTAACTTGGTCAACAACAAAAGCATAAGCTGAGTCACCAACAAAAACTGGTGGAATGACCCTCTCCTTTTTTTGCTTGGTTTTCTTTGCTTTCCTATTCTTCTGACCCATCTGACAAGAAGAAATCATGAAAAGAACTATGAGTATTGGGGATATAATCGTTATTAATTGTTTCATTTTATATATTTGAGAGAACAAATGATAGGAGAATAACTATAACTCAATTGGATTACCAAACTTTCCACTATAAACTAGGTCTGTGAGGTTCTTTCTTTCTCTAGGTTTAGTCTCTATTTTTGCCATATCTTCCGAAAGGTTTTCAATATTACCCATATACCCTATTGCCGTCACAGAAACTGCTTGATAATCATTCGGAATATTCAATAATTCAGAAGCTTTTTTGGGATCGAAACCACTCATCTGGTGGCTTACAAGCCCTTGGTTTACAATTTCCATAATCATTAATCCAACAGCCTGACCCAGGTCATACTTAAAAGTAACATTTGGTTTATTATTATGAGTAAATGTCTTTTTCGCAATATTTAGAATCAATACAGGAGCCTTACCAGCCCATAATTGATTCCATTCAATAAGAGTGTTAAGTATATTATCATATGTGGCATCCCCTTTTTGCCCAACTATAAACCTCCATGGTTGTTCATTGAAGGCGGAAGGAGCCCATCGGGCAGCTTCCAATATACTTCCAATCTTTTCCGCTGCAACTAATTTATTATCAAAGGCTCTGGGACTCCACCTCTGCTCAATAAGATTGTGTATTGTATAGTCGTTTAATGAGGGATTATTCATAGTCATACTTTAAAACTTCAAAAATAATCAATTTTGCAGAGGGAATAATTGTAACGATATGCCTAAGTTACTAATAAATGTTAATGGGGCTAAGATCTTGACAATTAATCAAGTCATGTTTTGTTAAATATTTGGTAATTAAAATAAACCCTTCAAAAATGTACCTACTTTTGATAAATTGATACTAAAAATAACTTTAAACAGACAATGAAATACTTATCATTCTACTACTACACCTCTGCCATAATTATTATATTTTCCCTTTTTGCAACATCATGTAATAAAAAAAGCAACCCTCCCGAACTTGATCTGGCACTTCATCCGTCTGCTGGATCAGTTTATACTCCATTTACCCTTGATGTAAGTGATAGTCGTGATGATGAAGACAACCTGAGCGATCTACAAATAAGAATGGATTGGCATGATGATGGTGTTTGGGAATCGGATTGGACATCCATAAAAACACATTCATATAATTATGAATTGGAAGGTGATTATGGTGTTCGTGTGGAAATTAAAGATAGTGACGGACAAGTGACAAGTACTACTGAAAACCTAACGGTCACCAATAGCATCAATGTAATTCCCGCCAATTCACCTTTCAGCTATAATGTTGGTATTAATTATGATAGTTGGAATAACGGGCGGGATAATATGAAAATTAATGATGATCTGGATGAAATCACAAAATATTTTAAACTTATAAAAACATATTATGCAGCTGGGGTTGGGACCACCAATGTTGAAATGGATCCAACAAACAAACAGGTTATTGACTATCTGGTTGCCAATATTGATCGGGATCTTGAAATGGGCATGGGAACTAATTTAACATCATTGGTAATTAATAAAAATGGAATTTTTACTCCAGGGTTTATGACAACAAAGTCATACACTGATGAATGGGTTAATATGCTCATTAGTGCTTTTGGAACAATCGAAAATGTTAACAGGATACTTAAAGTTATTTATCTTGGGAACGAAATCGAACAGCATGGCCCACCACCAAATAATATTTCATATGAAAATTACTATTCAAAATGGATACCTTTAGCATTCGACAACTTGCAAGCTTCCATGAAAGAAGCTGGACTTGATAATATTCCAATAACCACAATTTTTGCCAATTATCCATATGGAGAACTAAAACCAGATGATTCGGTTCAAACCCATGTTACAAAACATATTATAAAGAATTGGAGTGCCAGCTGGAACTCATCGAGTGCCTTTTGTATGTTTAATCAATATACTGGGAATTATGGTAAAAGCACTGACTTTGGCCACGTAATAAAATATATTGACAGCCTGGATCTGCTTTTTAATGGAATCCCAGAAGTTTTCGTTGGAGAAACAGGATATTCAGCTGAATTTGGTTCTGATAATCAGGTTAAAGTTATTAAACAGATGTTTCAGTGGATGGAAGGTCAATATCAACAAAACAAATTAACTATACCACTGTTCGTATTTATGGCATTTGATAAACCCGCAAAAAAAGAAGGTCAGCGGAAAATGGGCATATTTAGTGATGATGCTAACAATAAGCCAACAGGATTAAAACCAAATATAGTCATCCCTGATTGGGTAGGCAAGAAAAAAGGGTAATACAAAATACAAGCTACACATTAAAACACCATCGTAAAAATAGCTCCTTCGTCCTGCTTGGACCTTACACTAATACTACCCTTATGCATCTGCATAATTTGACGACTTAGACTTAATCCTATACCCGATCCTTTTTTCTTGGATGTGAAAAATGGCATAAATATTTTATCCAATAAATCCTGTTTAATTCCATGACCATTATCAGCAATTTCTATGGTTGTACGATTGTTAAGGTTAACTGATGCAACAATTGTAATTTTAGGATTTGTAACTCTTTCATCACTAACTGCATCAATTGCGTTAAGCAATAAATTAATCAATACCTGATCTATTAAATCAGGATCGGCCAACACCTTCAAATCCTTTGGAAATACTTTTATCATTGTTTGAATATCCTTTTCGCTAAATTTTGGTGCGAGTAATTCAAACGCTCTGTCGAACATATCCTGAACATAAAAATGACGGAAATTTGGCTTAGGAATACGTGTCAGATTGCGATATATTTCAACAAAATTAAGCAGCCCTTTACTACGGTTACCGATTGTAGTTATTGCCTGTCGAACATTTTCCATATCCTCCTTAATATCTTCCTCGGATGGTTCATCAGTTACATGGCTTTCAAGTATTCCATCAACGGTTTCTGTTAGAGAAGATATTGGTGTTATGGAATTCATAATCTCATGGGTAAGCACTCTTATGAGCTTTTGCCAAGATTCTATTTCTTTCTGTTCAAGCTCCGGGTGAATATCCTGAAATGAAACAAGAACATATTCCTCACCACGCATTCTGAATTGAGTAGCATGCATCGATAATTGCAATAATTCATCATCAACGAATACTTTAATCAATGACTTATCACCTGCTTTCATACTCATTAACTTCTCCGGTAACTGATCATCAATAACATTGAGATTTTTTATCTTCCTGAGCCTAGGTAATCGTAATAAACGTTTTACCGCATTATTGAAAACATCAACTGTTCCGTCTTTTTTATAGACTATTATTCCAACACTAACATGCTGTATTACAGTGAGAAGATAACTAAAATGCTCTTCCTTTTCCTGTTTATTCTTATTAAATGCACTTATTACCTCATTAAATTCTTTATTTAAACCTTCAAAACTTTTGCCCAATTCATTATCAGTAAATGAACTTGTAAAATCAGCATGTCTGATTGACTCAAAAAATTTCGTCAATTTTTTATTTGTCTGTTCAGTAAAACGGATCAAAGAAATTACTTGGGCTACAAATAAAAGTGAAAGAATAATAGAGCTAATTGCATATGCGGCTTCGCTAGAAGTAAGATATATCAATACCATAGTAGTTACCATAAGGCCTACTCTAAGTATGATCTGATATCTGAATTTTTTATAAACCATACTTTTCAATTCTACGATAAAGTGATGCACGAGTTAGGCCAAGTTCTTTGGCTGCACGACTAATATTACCTCCATACTTATCAATTACTTTTCGAACAAGTACTTTTTCTACTTCCTCAAGGTTGAGTGTATCCGGGTTAAAACCATCATCATCTTTTTCATCATTATCGGGAATGAAAAAATCATGTGGTTCAAGAACTGTTGATTCACCAAGAATAACGGCACGCTCCACAGCATGTTGAAGCTCTCGTATATTCCCCGGCCAATCATGTTTTTGCAGCCTCTTCATTGTACCTGCACCAATACGCTTCTTTGGTACTTTATACTTATGACTATAAGTCTCAATGAAATGTTCAATTAATGGTGCAAAGTCTTCAAGACGCTCTTTTAGAGGCGGTAGTTTAATTTCAACAGTATTTATTCTGTAAAGCAAATCCTGTCTGAACTTATTCTCATTAACCATTTGATAAAGCGGCATATTTGTGGCACAAATAAGTCTTACATCTATGTTAATCTCTTTACTTGAACCCAACCTGATTACTTTGCGGCTTTGCAATACACTTAACAGTTTGGATTGAAGTCCGTGGCTTAGGTTTCCAATTTCATCAAGAAAAATGGTACCTCCATTTGCCACCTCAAACCTTCCGGCTCTGTCCTCTTTGGCATCTGTAAAAGCTCCTTTTTTATATCCAAAGAGCTCGCTTTCAAATAAACTCTCTGTTATAGCACCCAAATCAACACTTATAAAAACATTATCTCTGCGGTTAGATGCCCTGTGGATAGCTCTGGCAACAACTTCTTTACCAGTGCCATTTTCTCCAAGAATAAGCACGTTCGCATCAGTTACTGCAACTTTGTAGGCAACCTTCATTACCTTTTGCATAGATTGAGATGAACCTATTAAATTACTATGATGTTGATTTTGATCGGCAATAAATACTTTCTGCTTTGATCTCAGGTTTTCCAACTCAACTTTTGACTCTCTAATTCTAAGGGAAGCCTGGATCGTTGCCAATAGCTTTTTATTATCCCATGGTTTTAGTACAAAGTTGGTAGCACCTTCTTTTATTCCCTGAACAGCAAGTTCTATATCACCATATCCGGTTATAAAAATTATGGTTGCGGCAGGATCATGATCCAAAATCACATTTAACCAATGAAACCCTTCCTGGCCACTTGTGGCATCTCGGGAAAAGTTCATATCAAGTAGTATTACATCATAGTTTTCGTTTTTTATAATATTTGGTATATTTTGGGGATTCTTTTCTGTATGTACGATGCTGATGTTCTGTCTAAGAAACATTTTTGCCGCGAGCAATATGTCCGTATCATCATCAACAATCAATAATCTTGCGTTTATCTTACTCATTTTCAATGTATTTTTATGGTCGTTTTATCGGCATGGATAAAATTACAAATATTTGTTCACCTTTGTACAAAAATATGGACGAATTCGAACACAATTTGTTACACTTTAACTATAATTGTTTCGTAATTAGTGTATTATCAGATAAGTACAAGCGATGGCACAGAATTAGTTAAAGTTTGTTAAAGAGTGTTAATGTAATTAGATGCTAAAAAATCAGTTATATAAATGAAAATCACTGATATAATTGACATCTTCAAACAGTTTACATTAACAAAGAAATAAGTAACGAGTACCACTATGATTGAAACTTTCAACCTAACCAAAACTTTTAAGACCGAATCGGTTGAAACCATTGCTTTACGTGATGTAAACCTTAAGGTAGAAAAGGGAGATTTTATGGCTATCATGGGTCCTAGCGGTTGCGGAAAAACCACATTGCTTAATATCCTTGGAACCATCGATGACATCACATCAGGAAGTTATGCCTTTTTTGGTCAGGACATTTCCAAATTAAATGAAAAGCAAAAAACAGAACTTAGAAAAAGAAACATTGGCTTTGTATTTCAAAATTTCAACTTAATCGAAGAATTATCGGTCTATGAAAACATTGAGCTACCCCTTGTTTACCTTGGCTGGAAAAAGAAAGATAGAACTACACGAGTAAATGAAGTAGTTAACCAATTAAATATTAGTCATCGCAAAGACCTATTTCCTGGCCAATTAAGCGGCGGCCAACAACAGCGGGTTGCCGTAGCAAGAGCTATCATTGCAAAGCCTGCACTCCTATTGGCAGATGAGCCAACCGGAAACCTAGATTCCATGCATGGTGAAGAAGTAATGATGTTGCTCAATGACCTAAACAAATCTGGGACAACTATTATTATGGTAACACACTCCCAAAGAGATGCTTCCTACAGTAGAAGAGTTGTTCATTTATTTGATGGTCAAATTATTAATGAAAATATTGTTGGATTATCCTAACAACACAAAACAATGGTAGGCAATTATTTCCATACGGGTTTTAAGGTTCTGTTAAGACAAAAGGGGTACACCTTACTTAACATTATTGGTTTAGCCATGGGTATTGCCGTATTTACTTTTATTTTTCTTTTTATTCAAAGTGAAATCCGATATGATCGACAATGGACGGATCACCAAAATATATACAGAATCACAAGTGAATACAGTGTGGATGAAACCGTTGAAAATATTGCCTTAACACCTTTCAGACTCGCAGATGATTTCATGAAGGAGTTTCCACAGGTTGAAAGCGCAACAAATATGTTTTTTACCGATCCTTCAGATATAAATGATGTGTCATCGGTAACATACAATGATGTTGTTTACGAAATTCCTGATATCACATTAAGTGGACCAAATTTCTTTAAAATATTCGATTATGATTTTGTTGAAGGTAATGCCGATTTAGCCCTGACTAAAGCTAATACAATGGCCATATCTTCTGAAATAGCCTACATGATTTTTGGTGATGAACCAGCCGTTGGAAAATCGTTACAGACCGTGGTCAGAGAATACACTATTTCAGGTGTTTTTGAGAAAAAATGCAACCCAACTCATCATAATTTTGATGCGGTTGTATCAGTTTCTTCATTGGAAGAAAGCAGTTTAGCAAGGTTAAAAAGGGATTGGTATTGGCTCACATGTTACACATATATAAAGATTAACGATACCACAGATATTGACAATCTGGATGTGGCATTTAATGATTTCGCAACCCAGAAAAGAAAAGAGGTCCTTCAAGATGAAGAGATAGAGCTGGATGGATATTTCATGAATAAATTTGAGCCAATCAGCCATGTTCATTACAATACTTCACTTCAATACGATTCTCCAACAAACACAGATAGAAGGTATTTATATATTTTTGGAATAATTGCAGCTTTCATACTTCTTACTGCATCCATAAATTATATCAACCTTGCCACTGCCCGTTCACTAAAAAGAATAAAAGAAATTGGCGTTCGCAAAGTTATTGGCGCAACTAAAAAGCAACTAATATTACAATACATAAGCGAATCCATAATAATAACAACCATTGCATTCATACTTGCATTGTCAGTTGTTGAATTATTAATGCCTAAGTTTAATGAGCTTGTTGGAAAAGAACTAACTCTTGTTGAGAGTATATTTACCGGAGGGGGTATATATTTTGGGATACTACTGCTTCTCCTTATGTTAGTACTTGCAATAATAGGTGGCAGTTTTCCAGCATTTGTCCTCACTTCATTCAAGCCTGCAAATGTTTTAAAAGGAAGCAGTTTGCTTATTCAGAAAAATGGAAAACAGGTATTTTCCGCAGGGTTCCTCCGCAAGTTCTTAGTCACTGTACAATATATTGTATCAATTGGTCTAATCATATCAACACTTATTATTTATGCTCAGATGGATTTTTTAAATTCCCATGATTTAGGATTTGAAAAAGATAACATCTTTGTAATTAACACTCCCGATGACACTACTTTTGAAAAACAGGTACCCAAGTTTTTAAAGACTCTGGCTAAGGATAAATCAATAACAGGTGTATCATCAGCGATGAATGTTCCAGGATATACCGAAAGCAAAATGTTGTTTTATGTTGGTGATACTTTAAACCATAACATTCAAACATTGAATTACTATAATGTTGGATATAATTATTTTGAACTCCTGAAGGCTTCATTATTAAAGGGTAGCTTCTTTTCAAGTGAAATTTATGATGAAAACTACAATCACTATATTATCAACGAAGCGGCGGCTGAATTTTTAGCATTGGATTCGGTTATTGGAATCTCCTTAAGTATATCTTTTGATGAGAGTTTTAGAGAAGGAAAGATAGTGGGAGTAATTAAAAACTTTCATTTTTCATCATTACACAATGAAGTTGAACCACTGGTATTCTTACTAAATCCTAATAATTCAAGATATGTAATTGTAAAATATAGAAATGGGCAATATAATGAAGCTTTGAAACATATCAGAGAAGTTTGGGACTCCTTCAATGAAGGAAGCTTTTTACACTATACCCTACTTGACACAAAGCTTGAAAGCTTATACAAAGGCGACAATAATATGCTGTCACTTTTTATTTACTTCGCCATATTTGTAATATTAATTTCGAGTTTAGGATTATATGGCCTAACATCATATTTGATTCAGCAACGCACCAGGGAAATTGGAATTCGTAGAGTTCTTGGCGGTTCTGAAATGCGTATTCTTACGATGCTTGCAATTGTATATCTTCGGGTTGTTCTTTTTGCCGGAATCATTTCATCAGTTATTGTTTATTTTCTGATGAATAGCTGGTTAAACTCCTTTGCCTATCATATTGAGATTAATGTATGGTACTTCGTGGCTGGAATACTGATGACAGTAACTATTGCATTTATCACAGTAAGTATCAGATCATTTAAGGTAGTCCGAGAGAAGCCATCCGTCTCCCTAAATTATTCAGGCTAGATTCCCAGTTGGTTCTTGAGATCTTTAATTCTAGACTTACTAACATTTACAGTACTACCATCCTTAAGCTTCACAATGTAACTTTCCTTACCATATTTTTCAATCTTTTCAATGTGATTCAAATTGATAATATTTGACCGGTGAACTCTTGCAAATGTATTTGAAGGAAGGACTTTTTCAAGATAATTCATGGTATCATTCTTGAGATACTTTCGATCAGCAGTGTGTATTTCAACATAGTCGTCCTGAGCTTCAATTTTTACGATTGTTTCAACAGGTACAACATCTATCTTAGTACCTGTTTTTACAAATATTCGTTCAATCTGCTCAATTTCTTCCTTTTTAAGATTGGTGAAATTTTCAATGTTTTTAGGGACCACTCTTTCCTCATTCTCCGAATCAGCTTTAGTTTGTAATCTAGCCAGAACCTTTTCAACAGCCTCATTAAATCTACCTCGTGAGAATGGTTTCATTAGATAGTCAACAGCACTCAATTCAAAAGCTTTGATGGCATACTGATCATAAGCAGTTGTAAAAATTATTTCCGGAATATGATCCAGAAGCTCAATCATTTCAAATCCTGTAAGCTTGGGCATTTGTATATCAAGAAAAATCAGATCTGGCTTTGTTTCCATAATTTTCTTTACACCAGAAAAACCATCCTGACATTCACCAACAAGCTCGATATTTTCATTTGTTTTAATGTACGCTTTAACCAGTTCGCGTGCAGGGGCTTCATCCTCAATAATTACTGTACGTAGTTTATTCATGGCTGTTAGTTAATGGGTAATCTTAAAGTTGCTCTAAAGACAAGCTTTTCAGCTGAAACAGAGAATAAGTCTTGTCGTTTATATATAATTTGTAGTCTTTTCTTAATATTCTTCAACCCAATGCCCTCTCCTTTTCTCTTCACAGAATCAGGATCGTATTCATTGCTTATTTCGATAGTAACATGCTCATCATCATGATAACAGTTTAATTCCACAAGCACTTCCTCAGTACTATCATAAACACCATGTTTAATGGCATTTTCGATTAGAGGCTGAAGAATCATATTGGGGATCTCAAAACCTTGACATTCATCAGGTATGTTAGTGGTAAAGTTTAACCGGTGTCCAAATCTGATTTTTTCAATGTCCAAATAACGATTTAGGTTACTAAACTCCTCCTTTAGGCTTGCTTTCTCATCCTTATCATGACTTAAAGTATAACGCAAAAAGTCAGATAATTTTATGACCATATCCTGCGCCTTATCAGGATTTGTAATGGTAAGAGAACTTATTGAATTCAAGCTATTGAAGAGGAAGTGAGGATTTATTTGTGACTTAAGTGCTGATAATTCGGCTTCATTTACCAATGTTTGAAGTTGAGCTTCAACTACTAGCTTTTCTTGAAGATCTTCGTAGTAAAGCATCACATAATAATACATTATGAAAAGAAGATAATAAAAAACACCTGTGATTACTCTCCATGGAAGGCTCTCATTCAAAAACTCTCTGTAAGAGATCGCATCAGGGAATACATAAATTAGTACGAAGTATGAGATTGTAATCCATGCAGCTATCGCAATAACAGCTACAATAAGATGGTTAAACAGTAAATCAAAAATATTCTGAGTTTCTTTCAGGTTAAACCTGATTATATACCACAAATTTAGTCCCAATAAAGCAAACAGCACATTAAACACTGCTGAATCAGTAATGCTTATTATACTGTCTACTCCATAAAAGAAGTTTATTATAAAGGTATGGACCAATACTATTGTAATCCATATTGCAATGTATGCAAGTATATAATTTCTGTTTTTAGAAATTGGGTTTAGCATAATTTCTAATTACGATATAATTTTTTTCAATTAATAACTTTTGATCTCCATTCCACCAAATATTACAGCACCTTTTAGGTAGAGTATTGATTTTGGTTCGCTATCAATATCTGGCTTTATGGTTCTTTTATCATTGAAACCACCAAATATGGAGAACATATCAGATTTAACAACCCAGTTATCAGGAATAATCAGCTTTGAGCCACCAAACATAGTAAAGACATCAATTGTGCAACCATCCGGGCTTAATTCAGCTTCTTTAAAACTAAACTCTGACCCTCCAAAAATAGCTGTAATATCACCACCTTTGAAGTTTTTTGATTGTATAATCTTTGTTCCTCCACCCAATACGCTTACATCATCAATATAATCACTAGGATTGCCACCTGGAAAACTACTAGCTGTTTTATTTCTATGACTATTACTACGTTTTGTAATTATCAGAACTCCAACTCCAATCAGGATTGCTGGCAAAAACACTTGTCCAAGTGAAATGCTATAGTTTACAAGACTTGGAAGCCAGAAAACTATACCCAGACCTATTAAAACATATCCTGCGGTTGCTTTTTCTTTTGTGGCAAGTATTATTACACCAATTGCTATTAATAATGTTTTCCATGAGAAAATATAATATCTAATTGGTAGGTTAGTTATTTCAAATGTATCAAACAATAGAAGACCACCCATAACCATAAGGATGATTCCTATTATTAATTTTCTGTCGGTTGATTTATTTTCCATTGTAGTATATTTTTCGATTTACAAGGCAAATGTATTTTGTAATGGCACTAATGTAAACAAAAAATCGGTAAAACGGGGAGTTTTGTCGGTGACTGGAGACAAATAATGGTAGTCAATCCAAAAGGTTGCTTAATTACTCTAAATATGGCCTTTCCACATGAATAACCCTCCTTCTGAACCTACCCAATTATAGTCTTCAAAAGTACGAGCAACTACCTCCTCGTATTCATCAAATGAAGTAGTCTTTTTTATCTTGTTGAAGATTTTTTGAGGATTATCAAAAGAATATGACATAAAACCCCATAATTCTTTCATTACACTAATTGCCTGCAATCTGTCATTATTTTTCTTCCGATATTTAAGATATAGGTCTGTAATGAACTTATATGCTATCAGCTTTTGATCATCAATATCTGGAACATCAGTACCAATGATTTTCATTGGAAGAAAAGGATCAACCAATAATCCACGACCAATCATCCACAGATTAATTGAATCCAGTTCCTTTTTCTTTGTGTGATAATTCTTTTCTGAAAAGATATCTCCATTATATACTATGGGGATCTTGCTCATATTCATTGCTTTTTCAAAAGCTTCAACATTTACCTCACCTGTATAAAGCTGTTTCCCCAACCTTGCATGAATCGTTACCTCATTCAGATTATGAGAATTATATACATCCATAAGAGTAAATATTTCTTCTTCTGAAAAATATCCTAACCTGCATTTTATAGATAGATTAATACTAATCTGATGCATCACATCCTTAAGTATTTCATCAATCATGGCAGGATAAGGCAAGATACCTGATCCCCGCTTTTTATTTGCCACACGAGCATATGGGCAGCCAAGATTCCAATTAATCTCGTTATATCCTTTTTCATCACAAAAATTAGCAAATCTGACTATCTCATCAGCATCCTTGGAAAGGATCTGAGGAACTACTTCCACACCATTCTGATGAGTGAAATTTAATTCAACAGCACGTTTACTTAAACCTTTGGTACTATTTCCACCTGGGTAAAAGGGAGTAAATAGTTTGGCTATTCCTCCAAAATACTTGGTATAAACCTCCCTATAGGTATAGGTTGTAATCCCCTGAAAAGGAGCTAAATATATTCTAGGATTTGAGTCCAATCTGAAAAATTATTATTTACTTGAATCAGCACCGCAAAGATACACCACTGAGTCTCCACTATTTAAGTCAATGTAATTATACTGTGACTTTAAGATTAAGTTCATCCAACTGATCATCAGCAATAATTGAAGGAGAATCAATCATAATATCGCGTCCAGAGTTATTTTTCGGAAATGCAATGAAATCACGAATCGAATCCTGTCCACCAAACAATGCTGTTAACCTATCAAAACCAAGAGCAATACCACCATGTGGAGGTGCACCATACTCAAATGCATTGAGCAAGAATCCAAATTGGTCTTGAGCTTCTTCATCTGTAAAACCGAGATGTTTGAACATAAGTTTCTGAAGGTCTCTATCATGAATCCTAATGGAGCCACCGCCAATTTCTACACCATTAATAACCAAATCATACGCATTTGCCCGAACTTCGCCAGGTTTAGTATCAAGCATGGAAATATCTTCAGGTTTTGGAGATGTAAATGGATGATGCATGGCGTGATAACGTTTAGAATCTTCATCCCACTCAAGTAGTGGAAAATCAACAACCCATAATGGAGCAAATACATTGGGATCTCTAAGTTCCATACGATTACCCATTTCAAGCCTTAGTTCATTCAGTTGTTTTCTTACCTTATCTTTTTCGCCAGAAAGAACAAATAATAAGTCACCTGACTTCGCTGAAATTTTATCTGACCATGATTTCAATGCATCCTGATCAAAGAACTTATCAACTGAAGATTTAAAACTTCCATCTTCATTACACTTCACATAAACTAGTCCCTTAGCACCAATCTGTGGTTTCTTAACAAATTCTGTTAGTTTATCCAGCTGTTTTCTGGAATATTCAGCACAACCATCAGCAACAAAACCCACAACAAGTTCAGCATCATCAAAAACCTTAAAACCTTTGTTTTGAGCAACATCATTTAGCTCAACGAATTTCATCCCAAATCTAATATCTGGTTTATCACTTCCGTAAAATTTCATTGCATCTGCATAATCCATTCTTGGTAGTTCAGGAATATCGATTCCCTTAACTGTTTTGAAAAGATATTTAACCATTCCTTCAAATGTGCTTAGAATATCATCTTGCTCCACAAATGCCATTTCACAGTCAATTTGAGTAAACTCAGGTTGACGATCGGCACGTAGATCTTCATCACGAAAACATTTAACAAGCTGATAATATCTATCATACCCTGCAACCATTAAAAGTTGTTTAAAGGTTTGTGGTGATTGTGGTAGAGCATAAAATTGACCTTCGTTCATACGTGAAGGAACAACAAAGTCACGTGCTCCTTCAGGAGTAGACTTAATTAAATATGGTGTCTCTATCTCAAAAAACTTTTGATCATCAAGATACTTTCTAGTTTCGATTGAAAGACGATTTCTCAACTCAAGATTTTTCCTGAGCGGCTGACGCCTTAAGTCAAGGTAACGATACTTCATTCTCAACTCTTCACCACCATCAGTATCATCTTCAATGGTAAAAGGAGGTGTAATTGATGAGTTTAGAATATCCAATCCTGTTAAGTCAATTTCAATCCTACCAGTGGCAAGATTTGGATTTTCAGATACACGTTCAATAACTTTTCCAGAAGCTTTAATAACATATTCTCTTCCAAGCTGCCTTGCTGTTTTCACAACCTCACTATCAGATCTTCCATCTTCAAGGAGTAGTTGAGTAATGCCATATCTATCACGGATATCGATCCAAATTAAACCTCCCTTATCTCTTACTTTTTGTACCCACCCTGTTAGGGTTACCTCTTTATTTACATCTTCAAATTTAAGCTCTCCGCAAGTATGTGATCGTAGCATCGGAATATATTTTATAATTAATTAATGACCAGATTATGCACAAATAATCGAACAAATAAGTTCAGATATTGGCAAATATTTCAGGCGGCGAAGTTACGAAAAAGTGGGATGTGAAAATATGAATAAGAAAAGCTACAAGAAATGAATAAAATTAATATATAATATCCATTCCTGTGATTGGTATGCGAGGTAGGAGATATTGATCTTCCTCAGGTTGATTTTGAATTGTTCTTACCACATCCATCCCTTTAACCACCTTTCCAAAGGCTGCAAATCCATGATTATCTGAATTTCTTGTTCCTCCATAATCAAGTGATGGCTGATCACCAACACAAATAAAGAACTCAAATGTTGCTGTACCTGGACCATAACGAGCCATTGAGATTACTCCATCCAAGTGTTTAATACCGGTCATTTCAGTGTTCTCATGAGCAATTGGAGGTAAAAACTGTGGATGGTCATCTTCATATAAACCTCCTTGAATTACTTCTATCTTTACTTTACTATTGGGTTGGTTATCTTGGGTAACAACTCTGTAAAACGTGGCACCCTTATGCCTGCTTTCATGAATATATCTCATGAAATTATTAGAAGTTATGGGTGCTTTTTGAGGATAAAGTTCAACCTCTATATTACCAAAGTTAGTTTCAATAATTACAATTGGGTTATTGTCCTTACAAGAACATAATGTGAACAATAGAACTAAAAAGGCAGCTACTTTTCTCATAGTATCCAAAAATACAATAATTTCGTAAGGATATGAATTCACAATCGTAAAGTTAGAATGCCTTTTAGTAGCAAACATAAATTAGGTTTCAAACCTGGTATTTTGGCCTCAAATACTTCTCAAATATCCAGACGGAAATTTGTTGGAAACATTGCAATAGGCAGCACCGCAATGGTATTACCGTGGGGAAAGGGAATGAGTCAAACTACTTACAGTAAAAGCACCTTATCCTTCAATCAACAGAAAATAATTAAATCTGTACATAATATACTATTTCCATCAGATGGGAATGGTCCCGGAGCTTGGGATGTAATGGCAGAAAAGTATTTGAATTGGGTATTATCAGATAAACGAATCGATCCTGAGGAATCAGAATATATTATTAATGGCATCGGCTGGGTTGATGAAACCGCCGATGAAACATATTCGAAGAACTACAATAACTTAACCGAAGAACAAAAGAAGAAACTAATTAAGGAAATTTCCAATGAAAGTTGGGGACGCAGTTGGCTTGGTGTAATTCTTAGCTTTATTTTTGAAGCGTTACTCAGTGATCCTCAATACGGTGGTAACCCGGAGAAAATTGGTTGGCAATGGCTTGGTCATAACCCAGGATTTCCAAGGCCCTCAACCACATTATTATATCCAACCATTATAGAAACA
>CALCGQ010000017.1 GCA_937901015.1 uncultured Bacteroidota bacterium
TCTTAAGCATATCAGTAATTATTTTATTAATGATTTTTTTTCCAAATTCAGTATTAGCCTGATGTCCCGGCCTATGGGCAGTAACTTTACCTTTAATTGGCATTCCCAATAAAGCTAAGTCACCAATAACATCAAGAAGTTTATGTCGTGCAGGCTCATTATAAAAAATGAGATCAAGATTATTTAGTATACCATTTGGTTTAACTTTCACCTTTGGCTTATTAAATAACTCTGCTAGCTTATCCAGCTCTTCTTGAGATACTTGACGGTTAACAAAAACAATTGCATTGTTAAGGTCACCGCCTTTAATTAAATTATTACTTAGCAGAAATTCCAACTCATGAAGAAAAACAAAGGTTCTACAAGGAGAAATTTCTTCTGCAAAAAGTTCAATATCGGTAAGTGTTGCTTCTTGTTTACCTAAGAGTTCATCATCGTAATCAATAACAACGGTGGCAGAAAATTTTTCTGCTGGTTCAATCAATAACTTAACATTTTTATCAGGGATCTCGTAAACAATAGGTTCTGTTATGACCAAGTATTTTCTATCGGCATCCTGTTCTACAATACCTGCATCTCTAATGGCTTCTATGAAATACTTTGAAGAACCATCTTTAATTGGTATTTCTTCCATATCCAAATCAACCAAGGCATTATCTATTCCCATGCCCATGAAAGCAGCCAATACATGTTCGATTGTAAAAATTTGAACATTGTTCTTTGCCAAGGTTGTACCTCTAGAAGTACTAACAACCAAGTTTACATCTGCATCGATTATTGGTTGATTTTCAATATCTATTCTTCTAAACTTAATTCCATGGTTTATGGGCGCACTATGAAATGTCATCCTCCCCAACTGGCCTGTGTGAAGCCCCGTCCCGTTAATAGAAATAGATTTACCTATTGTTTTTTGTTTTTCAGCCATTCAAAAAAATAAAATTATATACCAATCTTCTGAAACAGAATTTCGCAAAAATAATCAAAATTACCACATGCTTTTGATAAAGGTTTATTTATAAGAATCAAGCTAAAAGCCAGATGGATAATGTGATTTTCCCGTTACCAACTATTGAATACTAACAAGCGAAATCCAACTGAGGATTACTGCTTTTCTTTTAACTTGAATTCAATATCATTAACTCGCTTAACCAACCTGTCAAAACTGCGAAAATGTATGTATGACCGTTGGAATTCCCTAATTTGAAATGCAGGTGAGCCTTCGATCACAGATTTTGGCTCCTTAATACTTCTAGCAACCCCAGACTGAGCAGCAATCATTACTCCATCAGCAATATCAAGATGTCCGATTATTCCAACCTGCCCACCAATCATACAATTCTTTCCTATTTTTGTTGATCCTGATATTCCGGTTTGAGCAGCAATTACTGTGTTCTCACCCACAATAGCATTATGGGCTATTTGAATCAGATTATCAATTTTAACTCCTTTTCTTATTATCGTTGATCCTATTGTTGCACGATCAATGGTTGTATTGGCACCTATCTCAACGTAATCTTCCAATATCACATTACCTATTTGAGGAATCTTCATGTAATTATTGTCACTCTGAGGTGCAAAACCAAAACCATCGGATCCAATTACTGCTCCTGCATGAATAGTGCAGTTACTGCCTATTATGCATTCATCGTAAATATTAACGCCAGAATACACTATAGTACCTTCACCCAATTTACAAGAATTACCAATGGTAGTATTTGGATAAATAAAGCAGTTGTCTTCAATTACCACATTTTCTCCAATTGACACAAAATCACCGATATAGACGTCATTGCCAATCTTAGCACTATCTGCAATACCTGATTTTAAAGAAATACCCGACCTTTTTCCTTTTGACTGATTATACATTTCAAGCAAAGATGCAAAAGCAGTGTAAGCATCTTCAACTCTAATCAATGTTGGAGCCACCGGCTTTTCTGATTTAAAACTATCATTTACAATTACAATAGACGCCTGTGTATCAAAAATGTAACTTGTATACTTTGGATTTGCTAAAAAACTTAATGTTCCTGGTTTTCCTTCTTCAATTTTCGACAGGTTATCTACCTCAATTTCAGGATCGCCATCTACCTTTCCATTAAGTGCTTCAGCAATTTGTTGTGCAGTAAATTTCATCATTAAAAATATTTTCGCAAGATAGTTATTTTGAATAAATAAAACCGGTAAAGCACAATTCAGAGCTTTACCGGTTTTATCATAGTTATTTTGTAATACTTGAAATCAAACTAGACTTTCAGTAACTACTTTAATCTGTTTTTCCCGAATCAACATTAGGATCTCCAGCAATTGAATCCCGCATTGCAGTATCAGCTTGGATATTATTTAACTTATAATAATCCATAATTCCCAGGTTTCCTGCTCGGAAGGCTTCCCCAATTGCTTTAGGTATTTCCGCTTCAGCTTGAATAACATTTGCCCTAGCTTCTTGAGCTTTAGCTTTCATTTCCTGCTCAGCTGCTACAGCCATGGCTCTTCTTTCCTCAGCTTTTGCCTGTGCAATATTTTTATCCGCATTTGCCTGATCCATTTGAAGCTCAGCTCCAATATTCTTTCCAATATCGATATCAGCAATATCAATTGAAAGTATTTCAAAAGCAGTACCAGAATCCAATCCTTTTGCCAATACAACTTTTGAGATGCTATCTGGGTTCTCAAGAACAGCTTTATGTGAATCAGCAGACCCGATTGAAGAAACAATACCCTCTCCAACACGCGCTAATACAGTTTCCTCACCAGCACCACCAACCAATTGATCGATATTTGCCCGAACCGTAACTCTCGCAATTGCTATCAACTGAATACCGTCTTTCGCAACAGCTGCGACTTTTTTTGTGTCAATTACTTTTGGGTTAACCGACATTTGTACAGCTTCAAGTACATCACGACCAGCAAGGTCAATTGCAGTTGCCGTTTTAAAAGTAAGGGCAATATTGGCTTTTTCAGCAGAGATTAATGCGTTAACTACACTTTGTACATGTCCACCTGCTAAAAAGTGGGCTTCTAAATCATCACGCTGAAGGTTCAATCCTGCTTTAGTTGAAGCAATTAAACTATTGACAATTACTCTTGGCGGTACTTTTCTCCACCTCATTAATACGAGTTGCAAAAGTGAAATTCTAACATTTGAGACTAACGCTGTAAACCAAAGTCCCACCGGTACAAAATAGAATAGTACCCAAAGTAAGAATAAAGATCCAATACCAATCGCTAATAATAAATAGACATTTTCCATGATCAATTATTTATTTTTTTTATGATTATTTTATTTCCTGTAATTCTAATTATCTCAACTTTTTCATTCTCATCAATGAAGTCTGACAATGTACTTACTTCATAGTAGATATTGTCAAACATAGCCTTTCCCATTGGAGCACACCTTGAAATTGTAATACCTCTTTCACCAATATTAAGCTTAGTTTCATCGATTTCATTTACTTTCCCTGAATTCACTGTTTTTAAGGATGCTCGTTTCCAAGTTCCTGACCTGAGAGATATTATCAGCCCTATTACATTTACACTTACTGTTGCTGCAAGAGTGATATGACCAGCTGTTAATCCCTGACGTGTGTATGCCAACCAAATACCGGCAGCCATTAAAATAAAGCCAATAATACCTGCAAAACCAGATCCTGGTATAACAAGGATCTCAAGTATCATCATTAGTAATCCAATAAGTATTAAAACTATAATTACTGTCCACATTGTCTTTAATTATTTAGTTAAGTAATCTCAACTGTAATTTGACGATTAGTCATTTCAACATATTTGGGTCTAAGGATATCCAAAGTTCCTCTTTTAACCTTACACCTACCTTTGTAATGGGCAATCAATGCACAATTCTCTGCTTGTAACATATCATGCTCACAAACTTCAATCAATGATTCAATAATAAAATCAAATGTATTATGGTCATCATTATAAAGAATAAGGTTTTTTAATTCCTCTTCTTTCCCTTCAATTTCAGGTGTAACAGACGTATGCTCTTTTGTTCCCATCGAGTTTCAAACTACCAAACAAAGTTAGATAAAAAAGCTAATATTTTGAAATAAGTTTGGATTAATAGTTTCTTCTTGTTTTATTTACCCTTATTATATCAAATGTACGCAATAATAGTACCTGAATATTACGCTATATACCGATCTCAGGAAAAAGCCATAGTAAGATTATTATGGTAACCAATGCCGGTAACATATTCATAACATTTATTTTTTTTATGTCTAGAATACTTATTCCCATACCAACTAAAAGGATCCCACCAACCGCAGATATTTCTGTTATAATAATTTGAGGAATAAAATCACCAAACATTGAAGCCAACAAGGTTATACCTCCCTGAAAAATCAGCAATGGTATAACAGAAAACATAACTCCTAATCCAAGCCCAGATGCAAGGGCAATGGATGAAACTCCATCCATTAATGACTTTATATAAATCAGTTTATGATCTCCTGTTAACCCGGCTTCAAGCGCTCCAACAATTGTAAGTGAACCAATACAATACAGCAAAAATGAAGTCACCAGCCCTTCAGTAAACCTTTCATTACCTATTTTAAACTTTGTTCTCAGAGTCTCACCCATTCTCTCAATGGCCTCTTGAATTCTCAAAGCCTCACCTACCATTGCTCCTGTAATCAATGCCATTACCATGTGTAGCATATGAGTTGACTCCAAAGCCATGGAAATCCCCAAAAAAATAGTAAATAGTCCGATAACCTGAAAGAAAGTCTTTATAAACCTATCGGGAAGCCTATTATTTAGAAATAACCCCAACGAACTTCCAACTATTATTGCCAATACATTAACTACTGTTCCAATCAACATTCGGCTAAGATAAAAAGGAAATTAATATTAGTAATGATTTTACCATAAACATTCGAACCCATATTATATCATGGTTATTTTCATTCAATATCATCGCAAGTTTATTAATAATACAATTCAATTTTACTATATCTTTATTCTCTTATTTGAGCACAATGGATTCCATCAAAACAAACTTACCCGATAAGGCTATAATACATTATTTTTCAGGTACAGGGAATGCCAAAAGTGTTGCTTATTGGATAGGTGAAAAAATATATAATGAATCAATTGGAGTACAGATTAAAAACATTGGTGTTCAGCCAATGGATGAAATAATTATATCTGAAGAAGACCTTACATCCTCAACACTAATGGGATTTTGCTACCCAACTCATGGATTTAATGCCCCCCCAATAGTTTTGAAATATTTATGGAAATTTCCAAAAGCTCAAAGAAATAATAAGGTATTCATAATCAACACTCGTGCAGGAATGAAATTAAGTAAAATATTTCTTCCTGGTTTAAGTGGTTTGGCATTAATACTACCGGCAATAATACTATTATTAAAAGGATATAAAATAGTTGGATATCGGTCAATTGACCTCCCTTCAAATTGGATATCACTTCATCCTGGTATTAAGGAAAAAGTCGTTAACTCAATATTCACCAGGTGTAAAAGAATAACTT
>CALCGQ010000018.1 GCA_937901015.1 uncultured Bacteroidota bacterium
CAGTGTCTTTGGGGCTGTTTTTGGGATGAGTGAAGAAACCATTGCTTTTATTATTATCCTCGTACCACTCTCCATATCAATGGGATACGACTCAATAGTTGGGGTTAGTATTAGTTTTGTGGCTGCTGGACTTGGTTTTGCTGGTGCAGTGCTAAATCCATTTACCATTGGGATTGCTCAGGGCATAGCTGATTTACCACTGTTTTCAGGTTTTGCGTATAGACTATTTTGCTGGCTTGTAATAAACCTTGTTGGAATTATCTGGATCTTGAGATATGCTGCAAAAGTTAAGAAAGATCCAAAATCATCACCAGTTTACGAAACAGATGAATACTGGAGAAAGCGCAATGAAGCTGATGCAAAAGAAAAAATAGAGTACCACACACCTAAAATTGCATGGGTAGTTTTTATTATTATTTCCGTTGTATTGGGGTTATTTTCATGGTACTATCCTATGACAGAAATGAAGATTGGAAATGCAGTTAATATCACTCCAGCAGTACCGATGGCCACAGCATTATTCATAATCTCCAGTATTTTTAGCTTGCGTAAATCCATTCATTTCTTCATACTCAACATACTACTTTTCACCATCATTTTTTTAATTGTTGGTGTAATGGGATATGCTTGGTATATTGAGGAAATTGCAAGTCTGTTTCTAGCGATGGGATTATCTGCAGGAATAGCTTACAATTATCATGCAAACGACCTAACCAAACAATTTCTGGAAGGTGCCAAAGACATCATGTCAGCAGCTTTGATTGTAGGGCTTGCTGGTGGAATATTGGTTGTTCTTGAGGACGGTAAAATCATCGACACAATACTTCACAGTGTTTCATCATCAATGGAAGGAATGGGAAAACTTGGAACAGTTAGTATCATGTATGTGATTCAAAATATTATAAACGTAATTATTCCTTCGGGTTCCGCGAAAGCAGCATTAACAATGCCGGTAATGGCTCCATTTTCTGATTTAGTTAATCTGAGTCGTCAGGCCACAGTAATGGCATTCCAGTTTGGAGATGGTTTCACCAATATGATTACTCCAACATCGGGAGTACTAATCGGTGTTCTGGGAGTGGCAAAAATACCTTACGACAGTTGGGTGAAATGGATTGGAAAGTTTATGATTGTTCTTCTTATTCTTGGATGGTTGCTACTAATTCCTACTGTTACTATGCAGTTGGATGGGTTTTAGAAAAATAGAATCCCCTTTATTTTATTATTTCCAAAACAATCCAGTTTTTGAGATAAATACTTTGTGCCGAAAATCTAATTGTAAAAAAAGAGGGACCCTATTACCAGAGTCCCTCCACTATTAACAAAAACTAAAAATTATCTATGTCTTCTCTTAGCTTCTTGTCTTAATAACAAGTACGACTGTTTAATCTGCTCTTCATTAGCTTCGGGTTCTTCTTCAAGAACTTTCGCTTTGTATTGAGAATATGACATAGTTTCGATTTCATCAAGGAGTTGATTGTACTCTTCCTCCGACATCTCATCTTCTTCAATATATTCATCTGAATATTCAGGGAAAATTTCTTCTGTTCCAAATTCTTCCATTTCAAAACCTTCGGGTACTTCAAAGTTCTTAGTTGGAACGTCAACATCTATTTTAATTCTTGTGGCTATCTCTTTGTTCTTGCCTTGTTCTGATTTTAGAGTTAGGCCATTCCATACCCATAATCGATGTTTTCCCTGCTTCCAGATATCACATTCTTTGCCTGATATTTTCTCCTGACCAATGATCTCATATCCCAATTTGATTAGCATATTACGTCCAGTTTCTTCCCAATCACGATTTGGATTTGCAAGTAGAAAAGCCATTGGATTATGAATTTTGGTTGCTATTTTATTATCATAATCTATACTTATCATATCACTTCCAATTAGAATTTGTGTATTCTTTTCTTCGGATTTTTTCTTCTTTATGATATCATACTCGGCATATTTGTATCCACCCATATCAATAAATAAAGTTTTAGTACCAGCATCGGAACCTTCAACATCATATTCAACTATTGCTGATTCAAACCCATACCTCCTGTAATCTTCAGGATCTTTGTTAGCCACATCTTCTTCATACCCTTCAGTAAATTCTGCATATTTCTGCAAGCCGATAAGTGTATACTCTTCGCCTTTTGCTTCTGCATCCTCAGCTGCTTGAATTCCTGGTTCTGCAGCTTCAGCTGCTTTATCAAGGTGCTCATCTGCCTGTTCCATTCCTTTATCTTCAGCTTTGTCTTTTTGTTCATTAGCCTTCTCCTTTCCCATCTTTTCATACTTCTTTTTAAATTTTGTATCAATGCCAAATTGGGCATAAGATGCAGAGGCTAAACCGATGGTAAAAATCAGTGATAGAATTAATAGTTTCTTCATTTTAGTATGTTTTATTAATAATGTGTTGTTGTTTCTCTTTTTCTTTGTTCACTCTATTTCCCAATTGTAAACCGTCAAAATTCTGATGAGAAACAGAAAATAAAGACTTTTAACTTATATTTAGAAGGCTTTATTCCAACACTTTTGTGGCATAATATAATACACCGGTAGTTCTGTTATGGAAAGAAACATGAGCACGGTTGTTTTCATCTATTTGAATATCATAGTTGGAATCACAATTAGAATCAGCGTCTCCTACAATATGAGTATATACCCAATTAAAATCATAGCTCCCCATATACAAACCAAAATCTTGATCATATAGAACGTGAGGAACATTATGGATATCGCAGGCTATGGCTCTGTCTGTTCTATTAGAGCCGTTATTAATTTGTAGTGTTTCAAAGTCCCAATTGGTATTTCCATAACCTAGTACCATATAAATAACATTATTATCAAACTGTCCTTTTCTGAATACGCCATGAAGATTTTCCACACGATCTAATACAAGATTAATTCCTTCATAACTTTGTGATCCATATCCAGTATTATAAATGGAGTTCACATGCCATACGTCTGAATTGGCAACACTATAAGCATACAAAATATCGCTACCACTCTGGTATACTATAGAGATTTTGTTGGTATGATCCACAACCAAATCAGCTACTGAACCAGAATAGGTATCATCTATAACTTCCGCATCTGTAAATCCGGTTCCAGGAAGATAGGAGGTATATCTTAATCCGTAATTGGCTCTGTCAAATGTGATGTGAATTTTCCCATTTTTATCAGCAAATAAAGCTGGAAATCTTCCCTGAGAATTGTGAGAACCCAATACATCAACCAAAATATCGTCAAAAGTACCATCCTGATTTTTAATAGCCAGATGAATGGACTCATCCGTATCTGGTTCAAAGGCTATATAAACAACCCCTGATGTATCAATTGCCATATCTATTTCGGTATAAAACAATTTGGGGCAAATCTCGGTGCTTGTCCAAACTCCATTAATAGGTTTGTATGCATATCTCAAACTGGTTCCGGGGGCAACTGTGTAGGCCATATGAAGCCCTCCTTGAGAATCGTAGGCTGTTCTATTAATCACTCCAGCATCGGATCCAGGAATGCTGTCAACTAATTCAAATGTCCAACCATTTGTTTCTGGTTCTGTAGGATCATCCGATTTTTCACAAGAAGTACTAAGTATGCTAAATGAAATAAGCAAAGCGAATACGATTCTAAAATTTTTCATGGTTTTTTAATTTATGTATTATTTATTTTTTTATTCTTTTATAATTGTTGATTTAGTCATTTACTTGGCACTTGTGTTTCCATAGTCACCAAAAGGCTTGGGCCAGCCACTTGTTGCAAGTCCCTGACCATCACCTTTAAAGCACCTTACAACGCTTTGCTCAGAAGAAACGCTTATGATATTTCCATCATGAGTTAGCACTGGTGGATGCAGGTTACCATATTCGGTACCGGCTCCTGTTTCTGCATTCTCTTTCCAATTAAGGGTTCCATTAGATTTTATGGAATACAAACCAAATAATTGTCCATCATACATATTACCATTAGCGGCAATAACCGGAGCAGTGGCAAAGGATGGATTAATCATAAAGCCATCATTAATATCCGACTCCCAATCAGTGGAGCCATTATGACTAATCTTTACCAGATTACCATTTCCTAGTATCATATCACCATTGTTGGTTATGGCCAGATTGCTTAAATACCCTTGACTAAAGCTTGCATCCAAATTGATAGTTTTTGTTAGCTGACCCAATTGTGAAACAATATGAATAGCCTCATCATCTCGGATATAAATACTTCCATCATCACCAACAGGAATATCATAAAGTGTAAGTAAGGATCGGCTGTTTTTCATATCTGGAAAACCCCATTTCCATGAAAGGGAAAATCCTGCACCGGTATCTTTATAACTATAAAGGGTATCTAAATCATGGAAAAACATAGAATTATCGTACATACTTAGGTTAAATCCCTGTTTAGCTTCTTGAAGTGATAATTCTGTTCCTGCAAGATCGTAGGTTAGAATAAAACCATAAAGGAACTGATTTGAAAGTACATAGATTTTATTATTTGTAAAAGCCATACTTGGGTTATCCTGAAAATCATACTCTTCTGTAAGGTTTTTACTCCACTCTGTGTTTCCCGAGCTGGCGTTCAAACAATGAATTGCTGTGGGATAACCTGTTGAAACGATTACTTTTCCACCTGCATACATTACTTTTCCGGTTACTGTTCCCTCAAATACGTTTTTCCAAAGCTCATTTCCATCTGAATCTAACCCAATGGCTATTACTTCTGTAAAGCTTTCACCGACCATTGAAAAATACACATTGTCGTTATTATCAATTGCAGGGATTACATCCTCCA
>CALCGQ010000019.1 GCA_937901015.1 uncultured Bacteroidota bacterium
GAATCATTGCCCCTTACCTATTCTTCAAAAACTCAGCAGTCTGCTGAAAATAATGCCACAAATATTCCTTCTCAGAAGGGCCTATTTCTGATTTCCCAAGGGCTACTTCCATATTCCGTAGCCAGTTTTGTTT
Organism: uncultured Bacteroidota bacterium; assembly: GCA_937901015.1. GTDB lineage: Bacteria > Bacteroidota > Bacteroidia > Bacteroidales > F082. The sequence continues at coordinate 134 of CALCGQ010000019.1, forward strand.
GGCTTGTTCCGTAACTGGAAATGTGACATGACGTTGCCTTAAGCGAGGATGACCTCGTTGTTCATTATAGATTGTTGGTCCACCTAAATACTGAAATCATAAACAAATAGAGACGTTGTTCAGCACCTTAAAATCACCCTGATACATTGGGCTTAATAATTCATCGGTTTTAATCTCAGCATAAAAATCATGTATGAGCTTCTTTATACTATCAGCTCCGATCCTGTCGTAGTAACTTAGTTGCATTAGTAAAATTAGTTAAGTGGTAGTCTATATTTTTCTGGTGGCATTAAGAAGTTTAAAAAACATCTTTGATAATGGTTTCTCCTGTCCTCTTTTTCTAAGGTTTAAATACCACCCAATTGGTTTTATAATTGGGATTTTATGGGTTTCTACAAATTCAATCAAAGATCCATCCGGATCCTCAACATATGAAAAATGTCCGGCTGCTTCACCCATATCAAAGCTATTTGCGCTATCAACGGTAAAAGGATGTCCTGCTTTTTCGCATTCATCTTTTAGGTCATCCATGCCGATAATATCAAAACATAAGTGAATATAACCCAAATCACCCCAAAGTCTGTTTTCATATACTTTTCTTGGCTTCCGATCTACGGCTTGAAAAAGCTCTATTGTACTGGTACCAAGCAATGGACTAAATGCACCACTTCTTGCTTCATGCTTTAGCAAAACTCTTCTGTACTTTTCCTTGTAACCAGCAACCCCAGTGAGATCATTAAAAACATCCTCAACATCATAAACCACTGTATCATATCCTAGAATTGTGGAATAAAACTTTATGGATTTTTCCATATCAGAAACACCAATAATTACGCCCGAATTTCCACCAGTAGCTTTATCCTGATTCAGTAGCCAATCATGCTGCTCTTCAATTTCAAAAATATTATTGTAAGGATCCTTAATGAAAAAATGAGGCTTTCCTTCAGGAGAATTGCCAATCTCGCTAATAATATTTACTCCATTACTCTTTAACTCAGAATAAGCTTTTTCAACATTTGGAGATTTAATCTTACATGCAAAAATTCCCAGATCACCGAGTTGGATCTCAAAAGAAGGAGCAACAGGAGTTCTGTTGGTATATTGCCATATTTCAAAACCACCTCCACCTTTCATATTATAGGCTAGTATTGCATGACGGCTTTGAGGTTTTCCATCTGTATATTGCAACATCAAATTGGCTTCAGCGGCTTCATCAAAAATTACAACATCATAACCAAGGTGTTTCTTGTACCAATCTCTTGCCTGATAGGTATCGGATACTCCAATTCCAAGCTGCTGTATTCCAGATATAATTTTTGTCATTTATTTGATTCTGATTTGGCTGCAAAGCTATAAAAAAGGAAAGGTAAAAATTTTCTAATCCAAACCATGTAAATTTCCTTACCACCTATTAATACTTCTTTTTTATTTTTTTTAATGGCTGCAATAATTTGCATTGAACAGGATTCTGCACTAATTCCTTTCTCCTGACCACTGTCCAACTTCCCATGTTTGCTTCCATCCTTAAGCAAAGCATTTTGTGAGATATTTGTAAGAACACGTCCTGGAACAGCCATTGTTACAATAATATTATTGGATACTTGTTCTGCTCTCAATGATTCAAAGAAACCATGTAATGCATGTTTTGATGCGGAATATGCAGACCTAAGAGGCCACCCAAACTTTCCTGCTATTGAACTTACAACTACAATATGTCCCGATTTCTGTTTTATCATTGTTGGTAACACAGCTTTGGTAATGCTTACATTTCCAAAATAGTTAATCTCCATTAGCTTTCTATCAATACTCTCAGGCGTCTCAAACACATAGGATCTTTGACTTACTCCACCAACCAACAATAAATAATCAATGGTACTATAATGAGATAATACTTCGCCAACTTCTTTACTATAGTCGCCATTGAATTCAAGATCCAGCTTCAAACTCACACAATAATCAGTAAGTTTTAAACACTCTTCCTGTACTTTTTTAAGCTCTTCAATATTTCTGGACGATAAAATAATCTTAGCCTTAGCCTTAGCCATATCAATAGCCAAAGCCTTCCCTATACCTGAGGAAGCACCTATAATCCATACCGACTTGTCCTTGAAAGCCATTAACTTTATCGATTAAATTTCCTGTAAAACTATTGAGAAATGCGTACCGTATCGCAAAAATATAAAATATTGAATAGATAGGTGGAGATTTTAAAGTTTGCACTACCTTTGAAGATACTATGACTAAGCTATAGATTTACAGCATAGGAAACCATATGAAAAAACGAATTGCTGATATATTAGATCTTCAGAGAATTTCGACAGAGATTAGAAAAGATATAATTATAAGTATTTGTGAGGCTGGTTCTGGTCATACTGGAGGTTCTTTGGGTTTAGCAGACATCTTCACTTGTTTATACTTCAATCTATTAAATCACGACTGCAATAAACCACATTGGGAAAGTCGTGATAGGCTAATACTTTCCATTGGCCATGTTGCTCCCGTACTTTATACAACACTTGCTCATGCAGGATATTTTCCAAAGGAAGAACTACTAACATTAAGAAAACTGGGAAGTCGCTTGCAAGGCCATCCTGGTAGAGATCATGGGTTACCCGGATTGGAGCTTTCGGCAGGCTCATTGGGACAAGGCCTTTCGGTTGCAGTTGGTATGGCGTTAGCTTCTAAAATAGATAAAAGAGAAAATACCATCTTTTGCATAATGGGAGATGGTGAGCTTCAAGAAGGCTCCGTTTGGGAAGCTGCCATGAGTTCGTCGCATCACAAACTTGATAACCTTATAGCCATTGTAGATCGTAATATGCTACAAATAGATGGTAGTACATCTGAGGTTATGGAAATTGAGCCGTTAAGTGACAAATGGTCTTCATTTGGATGGGAGGTATTTCATTGTGATGGGCATAACCATGGTGATATAATCCATACTATCACAAAAGCAAAGGGCATAACAAATAAACCTTCTGTTGTAATTGCCCTAACAACAATGGGGAAAGGTATTCCATCAATTGAAAACAATCATAGTTGGCACGGAAAAGCCCCAACAAAGAAACAATTGCCTGATTTCATTGATCAGATAAACCGATCATATGAAATATAACAATAGAGGAAATAAAGCAACCAAGGATGGTTTTTCGGAAGGTTTAGTAGAGCTGGGAAGAAAGTATGATGATATTATTTCGTTAGGTGCCGATATAACTTCTTCTGTCGGAATGGATGGTTTTGCCAATAGTTTTCCTCATAGGTTTTTATCCATGGGAATTGCTGAGCAAAACTGTATTGGAGTAGCAGCTGGACTAGCGCTCTCAGGAAAAGTACCAGTTTTTTCAACATATGGAGTTTTCGCTGCCTTGAGAACCACTGATCAAATAAGAATCTCCCTTTGCTACAATAAACTACATGCAATTATTGGTGGAGCCCATGCAGGAGTTTCAGTTGGTCCTGATGGAGCAACCCATCAAGCATTGGAGGATATTGCTGTATTGAGATCATTACCAAATATAACCATACTTTCACCTGCAGATGCGACTCAAACTGTACAAGCTACAATAGCAGCTTATGAACAATGTGAGGGGCCTGTTTATGTGAGATTTGGTCGTGCCGAAGTGCCGGATTTTATGCTTTCAGATATTGATTTTAAAGTAGGGAAAGCACAATTACTTAAAGAAGGCAGTGATCTTACAATAATAGCAACTGGCCATATGGTATGGGAAGCTCTACTAGCATCAGAATTATTATTAGATATTGGCATTACTGCTCGTGTAATCAATATGCACACCATTAAGCCTATCGATATTGATACTATCATTAATGCTGCAAAAGAAACAAAGGGAATCATTACTGCTGAGGAACATCAAATAATGGGTGGCCTCGGATCAGCAGTGGCTGAAGTTGTTGTTAAAACAAATCCGATACCAATGGAAATGATTGGGATGAAAGACCAGTTTGGGGAGTCGGGACAACCTGATGAACTCATGTATAAATATGGGTTAAATGCAAATGAGATTGTGAAAAAAGCAAAAAAATTACTTCAATATGAATAATACTTTACTAAGGTTATTATTTTCCATAACCGCAATTTTAATAACACTTAAGGGTAACTCACAAAATCTGAATGCTGAAAAATTGCACCACCATCAACATGGTTCACTTAGAGGTGAATTACCATTAACGTATAACGATCTGTTTGCTGGTTCCGGAACATGTTTAACCTGTCATAACGATCAGGTTAACTCTCAGGGTGAATCCATAAGTATTATTACCGACTGGAGATCAACCATGATGGCCAACTCAGCCCGTGACCCATTCTGGAGGGCGAAGGTAAGTCATGAAGGATTGGTAAATCCCAACCACAAAGAAGAACTTGAGAATGTTTGTACTCGTTGTCATGCACCCACAGGTAATGAAAATGCTCATTTCCTAGGTCAGGATAACTATTTAATAGCTTCCATGGTAGATGATCCACTTGCTCTTGATGGAGT
>CALCGQ010000020.1 GCA_937901015.1 uncultured Bacteroidota bacterium
ACCTAATATTAGTAGCTGTACGCATGGGGTTTAAAAAACTATAACGACGTTCCCAAATTCGCAAAGTATGCGCATTTATCCCGGTTATTACCTCAACTTGTGCTACTGAATATGTACTCATGTCTAGTTATTTTGATGCAAAAATAGACATTTTTAAAAATAATTCAGTCACTAAAGACCTGAATATTAATATAAAATGATTTTTTGTATAACTTTTTTACCTTTTTCCTTGGACAGAAAGAATATTTGTTGTTATTTTGTCGAATAATTAATAACAAATACTTAGACACAATTTAAAATCACAAAAAATGAAAACTAAAATCTTTTTACTAGCAGTTATATTTACAACCTCAATCGTATTTGTTGGTTGCAATAAAGACGACGAAAATGAACCTACAAATTTACCTTCAGGTGATATTGTACAATTGGCCCAGGAAAACGGGTTTAATTCATTGGCAACTGCCCTTACTATTACAAATTTAGTAGATGACCTACAAGGTGACGGTCCATTTACAGTTTTTGCCCCAACTGATGCAGCATTTGCAGCTCTTTTAGAAACAATTGGTCAAACTGACATTAATGATGTACCTGTTGAAGTTCTTGAGCAGATTTTACTATATCACGTTGTACCATCTAGTGTAATGTCATCTCAAATATCTGATGGTGAAGTAACAACATTACAAGGAACATCTGTTGATGTTAGTACAATGAGTGGAATTATGGTAAATGATGCCACAGTAACAATGCCATACGATGTTGAAGCATCAAACGGAATTATCCACACAATTGATCAGGTATTAGTTCCTGCTTCAATAGCTCAATTTGTTAATACGGTTCTTGAGCCTGCATTTTTCAATAAAAATTTCTCGACACTAATTTCCGCTGCAGTTAAAGCCGATTTAGTGACTACACTTCTAGAAACTCCTAACCTAACAATCTTTGCGCCATCAAATGATGCATTTACTATGTCAGGTATTAACCCTGACAATATTGATAAAGAAACACTAGCTATGGTTCTTACATACCATGTAGTTGGAGCAAAAGTTCTAAGCACTCAAATTCCATCTGAAGCAACAACTGTTAACGGAAAGAATATTAATTTCTCACTAGTTTCCTCAGGTAACTTTATTAATGGAAACACTGAAATTGTTGCTGTTGATATTCAATCAGGTTCTGGTGTTGTTCATGTAATTGATAAAGTATTATTACCTCCCACAGGAAATATAGTTGAAACAGCTGTAGCTTTATCTGCAGATGGTGAATTTACATCACTTATTGCAGCTTTGCAAAGAACTGCCAACGAAGGAACACCAGAGCAAAATTTACTAACTGTTCTTAGTAGTGATGGTCCATTTACTGTATTTGCACCAACGAATGCAGCATTTCAAGCACTTCTAGATAGTAATATGGATTGGAATAGCTTAAATGACATTCCTTTAAACATCCTAATCAGCGTACTAACATACCATGTAGTTCCTGCTCGTGCATACGACAAAGATTTGCCAGCAGCATTAAATACAAATGGTGAACTACCAACAGCTCAAGGTGAAAATATTTCAATCGATCTAACAGCATTAACAATAAACCAATCAAGCAATATTGTAGCAGTAAACACAAACGCTACCAATGGAGTTATACATGTAATTAATGCCGTACTTATTCCAACAAACTTTTAATAATGTGATTTTAGTTAGTCGGTGGCTCAGTGCCACTGGCTAACCAATTTTTATCAAAAAAACAATAAATCAAATAGAAAAATAACTACTTAAAAACTAGGAAAATGAATACAATATCAAAAATAATCTTTACGACGCTTCTATCCTTAATTATTGGATTCTCAAGCAACACACTAAACGCTCAAAATACCAACGCACGGATACAGGTAATCCACAATTCTTCGGATATTGCAGCTGAAACCGTTGACGTATGGCTAGATAACACTTTACTTATCGACAATTTCAAATTCAGGACAGCTTCACCATTTATTGATGCTCCAGCTGATCAGGAATTCAAAATATCCATTAAAGGTCCTGATAGCGACGTAAATTCTAATGCTATATGGACAAGAGAATATAACTTAGAACCTGGACAAACATATGTTCTTATTGCAAATGGATTAGTTACAACTGCAGGTTATGAGCCAATTATTCCATTCGACATTTATGTTTATCCTCTGGGACGTGAAATGGCAAGCCAAAGTGGAAATACTGATTTATTGGTTTTCCACGGCTCCACTGATGCCCCAATAGTTGATATTGCCGAAATTGAAGTTGTTGGCGGAACAATTATTGACGACCTTATGTATGGAGAATTCGATGGTTACCTTGAACTTCCAACTGCAGATTATGTACTTGATGTGCGTGATGAATCAGGAAGCACATCCATCGTAAAATACAGTGCCCCACTTCAAACACTTGATCTTAAAGATAACGCAATTGTAGCTGTAGCTTCTGGATTTTTAGATCCTGCCAAAAACAACAATGGCGAAGCTTTTGGACTATGGGTTGCTCTTTCAACAGGTGGTGATTTAGTACAACTACCAGTATTTAACCCCACAGCAAGAGTTCAGGTAATCCATAACTCAGCAGACGCAGCTGCCGCAGTTGTAGATGTATGGTTAGACAATACATTACTAATTGATAATTTTTCATACCAAACCGCAACTCCATTTGTAGATGCTCCTGCAGAACAAGAATTTACTTTATCAATTACTGGCCCAGATAGTCAAAGTCCACTTAACCCAGTTTGGTCAAAAACATACAGTCTTACAGAAGACAAAACATATGTACTTGTAGCAAATGGTATTGTTAGTACAAATGGTTATTTACCAATGCAGCCATTTGATATTTATGCATATGACATGGGTCGTGAGTCCTCAAATATGAATGGATATACTGATTTACTTGTATTCCATGGAGCAACAGATGCACCTACAATTGATATTGTTGAAAAGGATTCTGAATCAGAATTGTTGGTTGATAATTTAACTTATGGTGAATTTGATGGATATCTTGAATTACCAACTTCGGATTATGTGCTAGAAATAAGAGATGAGACAAGCGAATCAACAGTTTTAACATACAGTGCGCCTCTTGAAACTCTTGGACTAGAAAATCAAGCAATTGTAACAGTTGCATCTGGGTTTTTAAATACAACAAGTAATAGCAATGGTGAATCATTCGGACTATGGGTAGCTTTGCCATCAGGTGGTCAATTGATTGCGCTTCCTTTATATCAACCAATGGGTACTGCAAGAGTGCAAGTTATCCATAACTCAGCTGATGCTGCTGCAGAAGTTGTAGATGTATGGTTAGATGATATGCTTTTAATAGATGACTTCACATTCAGAACTGCATCTCCATTTATTGATGCACCAGCTGGACAAGAATTTACAATTTCAATTGCTGCTCCTAACAGTATGAATCCTGATAATGCAATTTGGTCTCAAGATTATACACTCATGGAAAACGAAACATATATATTAATCGCAAATGGAATAGTAAGTCCTACTGGCTATAATCCATCACAACCTTTTGATATTTACGTAAATTCAATGGGACGTGAAGAGTCAACAATGATGGGAAATACTGATGTTCTTGTATTTCATGGCTCAACTGATGCTCCAACTGTTGATATAGTTGAAACAGGTGTAGGTGCAGGAACAATAGTTGATGACTTAATGTATGGAGATTATGATGGATATCTTGAACTTCCAACCGATAACTATCAATTAACCATTAAAGATGAAAGCGGTACATCAACTGTAGCAGTCTATGAAGCTCCTCTAGCCGATTTAATGCTTGAAAATACAGCCTTGACAATTGTAGCATCTGGATTTTTAACTCCACAAAATAACGAAGATGGCCCATCATTTGGTTTATGGGTAGCATTACCAGCAGGTGGTGAGCTTGTTGAGCTTTCTATACTTACATCATTAAGTGAGGCAACTATTGATGTTGAATCAATTGAAGCATATCCGAATCCTTCTACAGAAATTCTAAATATTGCATTTAATCTATCAATTGATACTGATGTAAATATAGAGATGTATGATCTAACTGGAAATCTTGTTAAATCATCTCCTTTGGGTAGAGTTGCTAGTTCATCAACAACAACATCATTAAATGTAAATGACTTAACTAGTGGTCTGTACTTTGTTAGAATTGAAGCAGGCAATCATGTTGCGACAAAAAAAGTACAAGTTGTAAACTAATTAACTAAAAATAACTTCCAAGTATCCCTTCTTCTGTAAAGAAGTTGGGGTACTTTCCTAAAAAAATAATGATGAATACTTTAATATTTATACTTATTACAACATTTATTCCTGCAAGTAATCAATATATAATTGATTTTGGAAAGACCACAGAAAGCCAGAAATGGACAACAGTAGTTGATGGAGTAATGGGAGGAAAGTCAACATCTGAGTTACTGGAACTGAATAATAGTATACTGTTTAGCGGAGAAATATCGTTAAAAAATAACGGTGGATTTGCTTCGCTGCGAGGAGTTAGGAATTATGAAGACCTATCAAATTACACCACCGTAGAGATAAAATATAGAAGCGCAGGACAGGATTTTGCTCTGAGACTCCTCAAACATGAAGCTTTCTATTTACCATACTTTAAGCACAACTTTGAAACAACGAACTGGGATTGGAAAACAATAAACATACCATTGGAATTATTTTCAGAGTACAGACTATCTGACGAAACAGGAAACACAGTAACAAATGATGAACTAAAAAAAATAAACAGGCTAGGAATTATTGTAAGTAATAAAATAGAAGGTCAGTTTAAAATAGAAATTGATTATATAAAATTTAAATAATACAAATACCATACTACTATGTTTGCAATTTTTAAAAGAAAATCCAAAGAAGATAAACTTTATGAAAGATATGAACGCCTTGTATTAGAATCACATAGACTAACTACAACAAGCAGAATCGAAAGTGAGAAGAAATACGTGGAAGCCCAAGAAGTACTAAAACAAATTGAAAAATTAGGCCTTTCATAAGTATCGAATAATTTATTTCAAACCAATAATTATCACTGTAAGTGCTAAAACAATTAATAGAAAAGAAAAAAATAAAACCATGAAAAAACTAATTTTCACATTAAGCTTTATAATACTTATAGCGAGTATTAAGCTTGACGCAAAATCATTAAACGATAATAAAAAACAGTTAACCAATACGTTGGGCCAAAAAGTAAGTATGAATGATATTATTGACGATGATCAGGATATCATTGTATTATTTTGGGATTCCAACAACCGTAATCACATCGATATTCTTGAAGACTATTATGATATGGAAAATGATTCTATCAACAATGGTGATAGGAAAGTAATTGCTATTTGTTCCGATAAACATCATAACTATCAGCAATTAGATGCTTATGTAGCAGGAAAAGGCTGGGATATTGATGTATACGTTGATATTAACAATTCCTACAAAAGAAGTAAAGGATTGCTAGATAGACTCTTTTATGCATATATCCCAAAAGACCAAAGCTTTGTACCAACAATAGATACATCACTAGAAAATAATGAACTTCAATTTTCAGCTCCATAAGAAAAAAAATACAAGTCCTTTTTTTTGGTTTGAGTCTGTCATAGTTATGGCAGGCTTTTTTTGTCTTCTGATATTACAGTCAATAATCTATTTTTACAAACACTTATGCGTAAAGAAAACAACAAACTAACAACCGAAAAGAAAACTGTTGAATTGATGATCACAATGTATTGTGAAGCGCATCATAACAATAAAAATGAAGGATTATGCTATAGATGTACAAACCTGTTGAAATATGCCAAGTTGAGAATTGACAATTGTGTTTATGGAGTTGAAAAACCTACTTGTGACTTATGTCCAATTCATTGCTACAATAAGTTTTCACGAGATGAAATTAAGAAGATAATGAAATATTCTGGTCCAAGAATGATACTTCGTCATCCCATACTTTTCATTAAACATCTTTCTAGAAACATAAATTCGAAAACAAAAAAGTCCACTTAGGAATTTTATCTCTTTCGCCAATAGTGCTATATATACACAATAATCGTACTTACTATATTTTTAGATGAACTAGTTAATTAAATTCTACTAAATTTGAAAGTGTCAAACATGGAAAAATGAACTATAAGAACAAACTAATACTGATCACAGGTGGCTCAAGTGGTATTGGAAAAGCTGCAGCAATGGAATTAGGAAGAAAAGGAGCAACCATAATTCTTCAGGCAAGAGATATTAATAAGCTTAAATCTACAGCTAATGAAATTATAAATGCAGGCGGAAAAGCCTACTATTTTTCCACTGATCTTACAGACATTGATGACGTTGAAAAAACAGCCTATCTAATAATTAGTGAAATCGGAATTCCTGATATAGTTATAAATAGTGCAGGATCCGGCGAATGGCTATCATTTAGTGAAGCATCTGCAAAACATTATAGTAGCACAATGGATTCACCATATCTGGTAACTGCATATACTTGTAAAGTATTCTACGAAAAAATGAAGGAACGCGGAAACGGACACTTTATCATTATTAACTCTGTTGCCAGTTATTTTTCATTTCCAGGCGCAACAGGATATACAGCAGCAAGATGGGCATTATTAGGTTTAACAAAATCATTACAAGCAGACCTACACAATACTGATTTTAATGTTTCACTGATTACATTAGGAAAAGTAGATTCACCATACTTCTCAAATAATCCAATTAGTGAAGATCGTATTCCAAAAATTTCGAATTGGCTTGTTCCTACTATGACAATGGAAGCATCAGGAATACTTATTGCCAAAACCGTTAAATCAAAGAAGGAAACCCAAATCAGACCAATTATTTTATCAATACTTGTAATATTAAATAGGTTTTTTCCAAGATTATTCAATTGGTTAATGAGAATTACCGGTTATAAATCAAACTGAAGGAAATAGAATAATAATTGAGCTAACTTAACAAATTACTATTCATAAAATGAGAATCCACATTTTCCAACATGCACATTTTGAAGGCCCTGGAAATATAACTGATATTCTAAAAGGTAGAAATCATGAAATTACCAAGACTATGCTTCATGAAAAATTCATACTTCCTAACACTGAAGACTTTGACTTCCTTATAATAATGGGAGCGCCAATGAGTGTGAATGATGAACATAAGTTTCCATGGTTGATTGAAGAGAAGAAATTTATCAAG
>CALCGQ010000021.1 GCA_937901015.1 uncultured Bacteroidota bacterium
GTTTCTACACTAATGGTAGGATCAGATGCATCCTCAACTTTTAATCTGATTGTAGTACCAATAGTTGGTGACCATACTTTAACAGTCATAATAGTATTATCAGCTGTGAAGGGGATACGGTTACTAAAACCAATTGCTCCACCAACAGTTGTACCGGCCCATGTTTCAGCGGTTTCAGTTTTAATTGATTGAGCTACTTTATTATTTGGATTAGAAGGATCAATAATAATTTCAGAAAGGTTCCCTCCAAAATCGGTTAATGCATAATTAACATTCTCATCATCAAATGTCACAGGTAAATCAACTGGATCACCAGTACCACCTGCCTGATAATCAGGACCTGTTACATCATCAAAATAGAAAGTGTTGTCGCTAGTTGTGGCAAAATCAAAAAAGATAACAATCTTGTTATACAATCCAGACTGAGCACCAGCAAAATCAAAACTCAATTGAGTCCATTGGTTTACATCAGATACAGTTGTTGATAATTCAGTGGTTGGTCCCACAGCACTTTCAAGTTTAAAAACCACTTCACATGCAATTGGAAGATGTGCTTTTAGTTCAAATACGGTTCCTGTTGAAAAATCAATGGTTCCTTCAACTTCACAAATTACATGTGCCCATTGTTCTTCACTGCGAACCCATTCAGCAACATTAGCACTAGTATTTATTCCTGATACATCAGGGTTTGCAATAATAGCAGGCTCATTTGGCCAGCCTGAAAAAGCTTCATTTTGATTATCATCAAAATCATTGTAGATATATTGTGCATTCATTGAAAATGCAAGAGTCATTATAGTTAATAAAGTAAAAATTTGTTTCATGGATTTGTTTTAGTACTATTTGATTTAGTCTTAATGAATGTAAAAAAAGCAACCCGAGGTATTAACCCCGGATTGCTTCACACAATAACTAATTGATAAGTATCTTTTTAATGATTACTTCATTTGTTACTAAGTTTTTAACTGATAATAGATAAATACCTGATTTAAGATTACCTAATTCAAGAACATTATGTTGGTTGTTAAGATCAGCAGATAGTAATACACTTCCTGTTAGATCAACAACTTTACATGAATGAGAATCAGAATTATTAAATGAAATATTTACTTTATCAGATGCTGGGTTTGGCCAGATATTCATTTCAGAAGAAATAACATCGAATAATCCAACAGGTGTAGCTTCAATATAGTCTTCCATCAGCATTGTGCTTTCGCCATAGCTATTGGTTGCTATAAGTTGAACATCAAATAATCCAGCCTCAGTATAAAGAATACCAGTTGGGTTTTCTTCTGTTGATGTTTCAGGAGTTCCGCCTTCAAAATACCATTCAAAAGTCATATTTTCACCAACTGAATTATTTGTAAAGTCGATTGTTTGACCTACCAAAATAGAAGTCTCATTTGCTACAAAGTCGGCAACTGGAGCAGCTCCTACAGTTATAAAGTCTTCTTTTAGTTCGGTATAAGTTGTTATACCGTCACTTACCTCAAGAGATACATCATACATACCTGCCATATCATAAACAATCGCAGGAGGTGTTTGACCAGTATAAGTAGCTGGTGTTCCACCTTCGAATGTCCAATCCCAAGATATAGGACTTCCTGTGGTAGCATCAGTATATGTAACACTTTCTCCTTCAGCAATATCAGTAACATCTGCACTAAAGTTAGGGATAATTGTAGTAACCTCAACTATTGTGAAATATGCATCACTAGTATCAGAAGGGTACAATGGGTCCATTGAACTAACAATAACACGGTAGTCATCACCAGGTTCCTGCCCTACCATAACTGTCCAGTTAAAGATAGTATCTGATACTGAAACGTTATTTGCAATAAGTTGTGGTGAATCAGTACCTTTTTGAAGTTCAATCTGAACATCACCGTCAGCACCACCAATGTAATTCCATTCTATGTCAAAACTCTGTCCCTGATCAACTGATTCACCTCCGTTTGGAGATTCAACATTTAGGTCTACTAAAGCAATGTTATCAAAATAAAATTGTGCTGGAATCCAGTGTCCTTCGCCACCTAGTTGTACTACGATTTTATCATAGTCGGTGTTAGTGCTAATACCTGAAAAATCAAATAACAATGTTACCCATTCATCAAACACTGTCACGGGAACTATTACCTCAGTTTGTGTCCACCATGCATTATCAATGTAAAGACTATTTTGTAATTTTATTGATGCCTGCGCTGGCATTGTTGTATAATCATTTGAAGATGGGAAATAAACTTTCATTTCAAATTTATTTCTTTCTGATAAATCGAGCCTATGATTCAACTCAACCTGTGAATTAGTCCATTCAAATGTACCACTACGATTGTAATCAGCAACGTTATTATCAGAATCAACAGGATCAATTGTTGTTTGAAGAGGATCCATGTTAGGGTCTTGGAAAATCCAGCCATCAATAGTGCTCCATCCATCATTTTCAAAATTATCCTGAACATTTTCTTCAAGAACTAATTTAGGTGTATCATAAACTGTACCTTCAACATCATCGAAATAAAATGTATAGCCTAATGTTTCAGCAAATCCGAAGAAAATAACAATCTTGCTATATCTTCCAGAAGCCTCACCTGAGAAGTCAAAATTCAATAACACCCAATCACTTGTATCAGTAATCATTGCAGTTCTTTCAACACTTATCCAGTTGGCATATCTGTTTTCTAGTTTAAAAGTAACCTGACACATGGTATCTGAATGAACTTTCATTTGGAAATTAGTTCCATTATCAAAGTTTATTAATTCATCTAATTCAGAATAAACAAATGCCCAGTCAGCTCCATCTTTAAGATATTCCATACAGTTTGCACTAGTATTCATACCTGTTGGATCAGGGTTAGCAACTATTACAGGAACAGAAGGATCACCAGAAAATTCATTATTTTGATTTGCGTCAAAGTCGTTATAAATATAAGCAGGAACAGGGTATATATACTCCAGATCATCCCACATAAATGTCATTTCTCCAGAGTCCCAACCACCGGTACCGAAATTAAAGAATACAACAGGTTTATTATATGGAACTGAAGCATTAAAACCAGGGTCATTACTGAAGTCGAAGAGTATTGTTTCCCAATCATTAGCCACAGTAGTATTTGCAATTACTTCTGTGAATGCACCTGTATTATCCCATACTTCAAGTTTCAAAAGAATTGGAATACCAGCCTCAGGTGAATATACTCTCAAGCTCATAGTTGTATAGCCCTCAGTAAAAGGAATAGGTTCACCTAATCCGGTAGGTTCTCCAATAGTTGTACCAGCCCAAGTTTGAGCGCCAGCATCCCTAAAGGTTTCTACAACACTATTGTCAGGATCTGCTGGATCAACAATTATTGATGACCAATTACCACCAAAATCTACTAACCTATAATCTAGTCCTGGATTATCAAATGAAACTGGTAGGTAAATAGGATCTGGAGCAGGTGGAGGACTACCTGCATTCGTAGTTAAAATAAAGCGCCACCATCCGCCGCCAACATTAATGTCAGCTGTCATGGTATCGCCTGCAGTATTAAATTGCACCAAATAAGTAATGGACGGGGGTGCGTTTGCAGGATCAGTTAATTCTCCTCCATTATAAGCTTTAGGAATACCTAAATAAGAACCAGTACCATTAATAGTAAGTGTACCCGCTCCTGCATCATATACCCAAGTTGCTGGGATTGATCCGTCATGAGGATAAACAGGAGTTCCACATGCATCAGTGCCTCCTTGCCAGCCTTCTATCCATGTTTCATTTTGCAATACATTCTGAAATGCACCACCTGCTGAAATTTCAAATTCATCATCAAAATAACAAGCACGTGTAGTAACGTCACCTTGTGAGTTGTTCCACCACCAGATTTCGCCCTGATTAGGCCCAACACCCAGCGCACCAGCTTCAGGAGCCATCTTCCATGTTCCTTCCACTTGGGAAAAAACTACTAGTGGAAGTAGGAATAAAAAAGTAATTAATTTTTTCATGATACTTAAATTAAGTTAGTAATAATTATTTCGAATTCTATTTTTCATTCTCGTTTTTTCTTCTTTCTTCAAGATCCTTTTGCATGATCAAACATGTCTTATGATCAATTGTATAGAAATATAGTAATATGGCACATGACATATATAGTATTCCTGGGATTACAGATATTAGAAGTTTGATTCCGGTAATTGCTGTTTCTGTTTGCTCTGCATTTGGAGTGAAATTATAAAGTGCCAACATCCATCCTGCAAGAGCTCCACCAATTCCCCAGCCTGCTTTTTGTGCAAAAGTCGCTGCCGAAAAGACAAGCCCTGTTGCTCTTCTACCTGATTTCCATTCCGAATAATCTGCCGTATCAGCAAGCATTGTCCATAATAATGGTACAGCTGGTGCATATGTGAATTTTGCTAGTATATTCAGGACATAAATTGAGATAATATTATCAGCGCCAGGAAGATACAGCATTATAAAAAACATACCTGATAGTAGAGAACTTCCAAGATATACATTTCTTTTACCAAATTTTTTGGAAAGAGGTTTTGAAAATGGTATGCCAATAATCAATGCAACAGTTCCAATAACGTTGAATAGTTGCACACTTTCTTCCTTACCTATGTAGTACTTAAAATAATAAGCAATACTCAAGTTCTGCATGGCAAACATCACAAAGGATACAATGCCAACAAAGAATAATATTACCCACGGTCTGTTACTAAATAAATTCCGTAGATCTGCTTTAAGGTTTTTCTTTTGTTCTTTAGGAGGTTGTACTCTTTCTTTAGTTGTACTAAAGGTTACCATGAACATTAAAAAACTCAATATTGAAAAAAGAATTAAAGTGTATTGATATCCTTTTGCACTGTCACCATCACCAAAATACATAGCTAATGTAAGGGCTGTTCCTGTAACTATAAACTGACCAACAAAAGCAAAAATAAATCGGTATGAATTTAGTCCTGCTCTTTCATACGAATCGGATGTCATAACTGCTCCCAATGATGAATAAGGCAGATTAATGGCCGTGAATACAGTCATTAATAACATATAGGTAACTCCAGCATAAATTATTTTACCTGTCTGACCTAAGTCAGGAGTTGAAAAGGTAAGCACGGCAAGCACACCATAAGGAATAGCCATCCAAAGTAGGTATGGGCGAAACTTACCCCAGCGAGTATTAGTTCGATCAGCAATAATTCCCATAATCGGATCACTGATCATATCCCAAATTCTGGCAACTAACATTATTGTACCGGCAACTGCAGCCGATATACCGTAGGTATCGGTATAAAATATCAATATCCAAAAACCAACCATATCCCATACGAAATGAGAAGCGGTATCTCCTAAACCGTATCCGATTTTTTCCTTAATTGATAATTTTGTACTGATGTTGTTCATCAATTTTTGTTTAAGATGTTTCAGTTATATTAATACTCTTTTTTTATTCATTATTTAATCTATTCACCCTGATGGACTACCTTTCCGCGTTTTTTAATAAGTGCCTGTCTAATCTCGAGAGCTTTTGTTTCTGTAATGTCATATTTCCAAACAAGGAAAATAGCAATAAAGGCTGCCACAATGGGGATTATAATATCAGCAAGTCTCAAATTTACAAGTGACTCCGCGGTTTGTTGTTGAACAGACTCGTCGAAACCAATTACATGCAAAACAATACCACTTGTTAACATAGCAATGGCAATACCAAGTTTTACCATCCACCAATAAACAGCTCCAAACATTCCTTCTCTTCGTTCACCGTTATTAAGTTCATCTAAATCACAAACATCGGCAGTCATCGACATCATTAATGTAAACAAGCCACCTATTCCAAATGAAAGAAAAGGTATCGGCATAAACATTAACCATAAGTTATCTGGATCAAATCCCCACCATTTTAATACATAGCCAATAATTGAAATTAATGTGGCGATAATAAAGGCATTCTTTTTACCAAATTTCACTGATAACTTAGTAACAATGGGTATTACCAAAAATGCAGTTCCTATTGCACTGGCAAAACCAAACCAAGCTGGCCAAGTGCCTGCAGCGGTTGTATCTCCATTAAATAGATAATAGACAATTATAAAAAATGCAAATTGAGAAATCGTCTGAAATCCATTAAAAACAAAGAAAGTAGCACCACAAAGTTTTAAAAAGGGTTTATTCTGGAGGGTTAGTTTTATTCCTCTGAAAAACTCTTTAGTATTTGCCGCCATATTTTTCCTGGATAGATTCTTCATCTTATCTTGATCAGGAACAATCATTTCCTTATTAAAAAAGGCTGGCAAAACACCCAGAATCATACATATGGATCCAACCCATATTGAGAGGTTTCTAGCACCTTCAGGAGCTGAATCATATATTGACTCATTGTAAATGATAACCCAAAACCAAGGGGCTAGCATCCATGCTGCTTGTGCCATAAATTGTGACACAGCCATTAAACGAGTTCTTTCGTTATAATCAGGTGTCATCTCATATCCCAAGCCAATCAGAGGGGTAGCAAAAATGGTATAACCAATATAAAAGAAAAATGATACTCCTAAAAAGTAAAAGAAGTTATAAGTCTGAGAGTTTTCAGGATTCAACTGCCACATAACCATAAATGAAATCCCCGTAATTACACTACCTAATAAAATATAGGGTTTTCTGCGGCCCCATTTAGATTTGGTATTGTCGGAAATGAAACCCATTATCGGATCTGTTAAAGCATCCATAAGACGAGGAAGTGCACCCAATAAACCAGCAAGAATGGGATTCATTCCCAATGACATTACAAGCACAACCATAAAAATAGCTAATGCCGCATTAAATAAATTATTGGCTAAATGTCCTGATCCAAAGGCAAGTTTTTGTCCAAAAGGGACTATGTCTTCACGTGCTGTACTAGAATGAGCCATTCAATCGTCTTTTTTTATTTATTAGTTTCTTAATTTCAAAATTGCTACTACTTAGAATGATGTTGTTTCATTACAAGTTTTGGTGTTCTATCTGTATTATATATACCCCAATGCTTCTCAGCTCCCATCATATTGTCAGGGTCTCCCTTCCAACTCTCATCAAACGCTTCAAACCAAAAGGTTGTAATATTCATATCTTTTGTCCACGACATAAATTCATTGAAATATTTCTGTTGATTTTCTTCACTAGCTCTCTCGCCAAATTCAGAGGCTATGGTGGCCCATCCTGCTTCGGTTATTACGATTTTAGCATCAGGAAGAGCATCTT
>CALCGQ010000022.1 GCA_937901015.1 uncultured Bacteroidota bacterium
TGTTCAGTTAATCAAAATGGTTAATCGTGATACAAATATCATGATCAACACAAGAAACCTAATTATTCTAGAAGACAATAGTAGTCTCTCATTTTTACATTGTGATGATTCAATTAATCAGCATGCTGGATTTCTTGTAACAAATACTGAAATCTTCCTTGGAGAAAACGCAACTCTGGATTTATACAAACTTCAAAATCTAAATAATCAAACTGCATTGGTTAATTCTACTTTTATTCAACAAAAAGGTGAAAGTGAACTAAATGTTAATGTACTTACATTTAATGGTGGTACCATTAGAAATGAATTTACTGTTGATTTGATAGGTGAAAAGGCTGATGCAAATATCAATGGAATGTATCTAATGGACGATAAACAACATGTCGACAATCAGGTAAAAGTAATCCATTCAGCACCCAATTGTACAAGTAGCGAATTATTTAAAGGCGTCCTCGACGATAGTGCATCTGGAGTTTTCAATGGCTATATTTATGTTGCAAGAGATGCCCAGAAAACTGCAGCATTTCAAAAGAATGCTAATATACTAATGACCAACACAGCTTCAATTGACACAATGCCATTTCTGGAGATTTATGCCGATGATGTTAAGTGTAGTCATGGTGCAACAGTTGGACAGCTTGATAATGAGGCATTATTTTATCTGATGCAGCGTGGAATTTCTGAAGGCGATGCGAAACTACTATTAATGTATGCATTTGTTACGGAGGTTACAGGTAAAATCAATATTCTTCCTCTCAGAGAAAGTATTGACGATATGGTTAAAAAACGTCTAAGGGGTGATTTATCAATTTGTGAAAAATGTGTTCTTCATTGCTCAAAACCAGAGATACCTGTTGAATTTGAAATTGACATGAGTAAAATCTAAACCATGGCATTGAATATTGATAATATCAGATCTGATTTTCCTATTCTTTCCAAAGAAGTTTATAATAAACCTCTTATTTATTTTGATAATGGGGCAACTACTCAAAAGCCATTACAGGTAATTAACAGAATTTCTGAATATTACTTGAATGAAAATAGTAATGTTCATCGTGGAGCACATTATCTAAGTCAGATTGCTACGGATCATTTTGAAAATGCAAGAAAATATGTAGCCGGATTCATTAATGCAAAAAGTCATCGTGAAGTTATTTTCACAAAAGGTACTACCGAATCGATTAATCTTGTTGCATCTTCGATTAAAGGACTAATAGAAAAGGATGATGAAATTATCATTACAGCAATGGAACACCATTCAAATATGGTTCCTTGGCAACAACTCTGTATAAATAAAAATGCAAAACTCAGAAATTTGTCGGTTGCAGGTGATGGATCAATTTCCTTATCTGAACTAAAGGATCTTATTGGTCCTTCCACGAAACTTATTGCAATTGCACATATCTCTAATGTATTAGGAACAATTAATCCGGTAAAAGAGATTATTGAAATTGCACATAACAATGGTATCCCAGTATTAATAGATGGTGCTCAGGCAATTGCACATGTGAATGTTGATGTTCAAGATCTGGATTGTGATTTTTATGCATTCTCCGCACACAAAGCATATGGGCCAATGGGTATTGGAGTTCTTTATGGAAAAGAATCATGGCTTAACAAACTTGCACCCTATCAATATGGTGGTGAAATGATAAACACTGTTAGCTTCAATATCACAACCTTCAACGAATTACCTTATAAATTTGAAGCTGGAACACCTGATGTTGCCGGTGCCTTGGGAATGGAATCTGCCCTTAGATATATTGATAATCTTGGGATTGACAATATCAGATCTTATGAAGATGAGCTTCTGGAATATGCCACAAACAGTATATCTAAGTTAGTTGGTGTTAGAGTAATTGGAACAGCCTTAGAAAAAACAGCAGTTCTGTCATTTGTTGTTGACAATATTCATCCATTCGACATAGGTACTCTCATGAATCAACTTGGGATTGCATTGAGAAGCGGAAATCATTGTGCACAACCACTTATGGAACACCTAAAAATTACAGGTACCTTACGTGCTTCATTTGCTTTGTATAATACAAAGGATGAAGTGGATATTTTTGTAAGCGCTTTGGAAAAAGCAATTAACATGTTGAGTTAATATCAAATCAAAAAACAATATGACGATAAAAGAAAGAGCACAATCAGTTGTTGATGAATTTTCGATGTTTGACGACTGGATGGATAAATACGCGTACCTAATTGAACTGGGAAAAGAACTGCCTCTTATTGATGAAAAGTATAAGAATGAGACTCATCTGATAAGTGGTTGCCAATCCAGAGTTTGGCTTCATGCATCCTATGAAGAAGAAAAAGTGAGTTTTACTGCTGATAGTGACGCAGTTATTACAAAAGGAATTATTTCATTGTTAATTAGGGTTCTATCTGATAGCAAACCATCTGATATTGTAACAGCTGATTTAAGTTTCATCGATGAGATTGGATTAAAAGCACATTTATCTCCAACAAGGGCAAACGGACTTGTTTCCATGATAAAGCAAATGCAATTATATGCACGTGCCTTACACATTAAGAATAGTTAATTCAGGCTTCAACAATAAAAACAACAGCATGAATAAAGAAGAAATAAGAGAACTGGAAGAAAAAATTATTGTAGTTCTAAAAAATATATTTGATCCTGAGATACCAGTTAATATTTATGAATTGGGATTGATTTACGAAATAAACATTGATGAATCAGGAAAAGCCAAGGTATTGATGACATTAACATCTCCCAACTGTCCGGTTGCAGAGAGTATGCCGGCTCAGGTAAAGGAAGAAGTTAGTTATTTAAAAGAAGTTACAGAATCAGAAGTAGAAATAACTTTTGAACCACCATGGGACCATGATATGATGTCGGAAGAAGCTAAACTTGAACTAGGTTTATTGTAGCTATTTTTTTAATAAATTTGCTAGCTATTTCCGATAACTATCTATGCCAATACTTGGGAGCATTATAAAGAAAGCATTTGAGTTACGTAACCTACCTGTTGAAAAACAACG
>CALCGQ010000023.1 GCA_937901015.1 uncultured Bacteroidota bacterium
CAGAAGCTGTATGGAAAAGCTTCTATGAACTAACACAAATTCCACGTCCTTCTAAAAACGAAGCAGAAGCCATTGCATACTTGAAACAGTTTGGTGAAGATTTAGGTCTTGAAACCATAGTTGATGAAGTGGGTAATGTTATAATTAAAAAGCCTGCAACCGAAGGTATGGAAGATCGTAAAGGTATTATTCTTCAAGGACATATTGATATGGTTCCTCAAAAAAATGCTGATACTGATCACGACTTTGATAAGGATCCCATTGATGCATATATCGATGGAGACTGGGTTACAGCAAGAGGTACAACACTTGGTGCTGATAATGGAATGGGTGTGGCTGCAGCTATGGCGGTTCTTGAAGCTAAGGATTTAGTACATGGTCCTGTAGAAGCTCTTATTACAATGGATGAGGAAACAGGAATGACAGGTGCTGAAAACCTTAAAGCCGGAATCCTTGACGGAGATATTCTGATGAATCTTGATTCTGAAGATGAGGGTGAACTTTACATTGGTTGTGCTGGCGGTATTGATACTACAGGACAATTTACATTCACAGCAGAAGATGTACCTGCTGATATGGCAGCTTATAAAATAAGTGTTAAAGGTTTAAAAGGTGGTCACTCAGGTCTTGATATTAATCTTGGTAGAGGTAATGCAAATAAAATCATGAATATATTGCTTCTTAAGGGAAGTGAGAAATATGGTTTGCGTTTAGCTGATATTCAGGGTGGTAGCTTAAGAAATGCTATTCCTAGAGAATCATTTGTAGTTGCTGTGGTTCCTGCAGCCCATAAGGAGAATTTTGAAACTTTCGTAGAAGAATTTGAAGCAATTGTTCAGGATGAATTTACTGAAACAGATGCTGGTGTTATGGTGATTGCTGAAGCAACAGATATGCCTGAGAAAGTAATAGATGAGAAAACTACCAATAATGTTTATGCTGCTGTTGCAGGGTGTCCAAATGGTGTTATTAAAATGAGTGAGAGTGTGAAAGGAGTTACTGAAACTTCAACTAACCTTGCCATTGTTAAATCTCATGGAAACATTATCGAACTAGCATCATTACAGCGTAGTTTAATTGATATTGATAAAGATAACCTAGGTGGAGAAATACGTAAAGTATTTGAAGCTGCTGGTGCAAAAGCTGAAAGCTCTGGCTCATATCCAGGATGGAAACCAAATCCGGATTCAGATATCCTTAAGGAGATGAAAGTGGTTTATAATAATAAGTTTGGAAAAGTACCAGAAGTGAAAGTTATTCATGCTGGTTTGGAATGTGGTATCCTTGGTGCTACTTACCCAAATTGGGATATGATTTCATTCGGACCAACTATTCGTAATCCTCATTCACCTGATGAAATGGTGAAAATTGACACTGTTCAGCTTTTCTGGGATTTCTTAGTTGAAACATTAGCACATGCTCCAAAAAAATAGCAGTAAATAATATTGTTGCAGTTTTCAGGAGTGAGAATTTTTGAAAACTGCGACTTTTTTTAAAAAATATTGGAAAAAAAGTTTGAGATATTAAATAAATTTCTACTTTTGCACTCCCTAAAGAAAATAATATTGCGATGACAAAAAGAACATTTCAACCATCCGTAAGAAAGAGAAAGAATAAGCACGGATTCCGTGAGAGAATGGCTAGCGTTAATGGTCGTAAAGTGCTTAAAAGAAGAAGGTCAAAAGGCAGAAAAAGACTTACTGTATCTGATGAGGTTCGCTAGTTAACTGGCGTAAAAAATATATTCTACTAAGTGGGAGGTATGCGTGCATGCCTCCCTTTTTAGTTTATTTTAAGCAAACTTTAGAA
This sequence comes from uncultured Bacteroidota bacterium, assembly GCA_937901015.1. Classification (GTDB taxonomy): domain Bacteria; phylum Bacteroidota; class Bacteroidia; order Bacteroidales; family F082. The sequence goes on from CALCGQ010000023.1 coordinate 1,810, forward strand.
AAGTTTTAAACTTTTCTAAAGTTCAACATCTAAAATTATTTAAATATTTTAAATTCGCAGAGCATTACAAATATGATATGTTAGAGGCTTTATTAAAATTTTTATTTATTGTAATAATCATTTATTACATCTTTAAAATGTTCATCCGATATGCTTTACCTTGGTTTTTAGCCAGGTTTGTGAAAAAGCAGCAAGAGAAGTTTAATAATATGGGTGGTTATCAGGGTAATGATTCCTCAAATTTCAACGAAGGTGATGTTAAAGTTAAACGTAATCATTCTCAAAAGTCAAACGATGACGGTGAGTTTGGCGAATATGTTGACTTTGAGGAAGTAGATGATAAGTAGCAGTAGGAGTTTCTTTAAGTAAAATTTTCAGTATGGAAAAGATTCAGAATAGTTTCAATAAGAATTATTTTATAGCAATAGTGGTTGCTCTTTTAGTGTTTCTCGTAATTACGCTAGTATATTTTTCACCTGTTCTTGAAGGAAAGAAACTTAAGCAACATGATATTGCTATGTTTAAGGGGATGTCGAAAGAGATTGTTGATCATCGTGAAGCCACTGGTGAAGAGGCTCTTTGGACAAACTCGATGTTCGGTGGAATGCCTGCTTGGCAAATATCCGTGCAATATAGCGGGAATCTTATAACATATTTCGATAAGATATTTACCCTAGGACTGCCTTATCCCGCAAACTATGTGTTTCTTTATTTCCTTGGTTTCTTTGTCCTTATGCTTGTGCTTAAGGTCGATCCATGGGTGGCCATATTAGGTGCCACAGCTTTTGCTCTTTCATCTTATTTCTTCATAATATTAGGAGCCGGACACACTTCAAAAGCACATGCAATAGGTTATATGGCTCCCGTTCTTGCTGGAATAATACTTGCATTTAGAGGGAAATACTGGCAAGGAGGATTACTAACTGCTGTTGCACTTGCCTTGGAAATAAAATCGGCTCACTTACAGATTACCTATTATCTATTGATAATTGTTGTTGTTTATGGTATCTGCAAAATCATTGAAACAATCATTGAAAAGAATTATACTCATTTCTTCAAAGCAGCTGGTATATTGATACTGGCAGCCGTGTTAGCAGTTCTTACTTTTTCAACAAACCTATGGGCTACTTATGATTACGGAAAAGACACAATGCGAGGGGAACCTGAGTTAACCAAAGAAGCAAACATTAAATCAAATGGTTTAGATAAAGATTATATTACTCACTGGAGTTATGGTGTTGGTGAAACCTGGTCATTTATTATACCAAATGTTAAAGGAGGAGCTTCAGGTTTGCTAGGAAATGTTGATGCTATTAAAGAGGCAGATCCAGCATATAGAAATGCAATTGCACAACAATCAAATTCATATTGGGGCGACCAACCAGGAACTTCCGGACCGGTATATATTGGGATAATAGTACTATTCTTATTTGTGCTGGGTATGTTCATTGTTAAAGGAAATCTAAAATGGGTGCTATTGTCGGTTGCCGTATTGTCCATACTATTATCATGGGGACGAAACTGGATGCCACCAACAGATTTCTTCATTGATTATATACCCGGATATAATAAATTTAGAGCCGTAACAATGATTCTTGTTATTGCCGAACTAGCAATCCCAATCCTTGCTTTTTTAGCACTAGGTAAGGTTGTAAGCGATCCATCAATACTAAAAACCAAGAGGAATGCATTATATATTTCATTTGGACTCACTGGGGGGATTGCATTACTGTTTTATATTGCCCCATCATTTTTCTTTGACTTTTTAAGTGCCAACGAAAAATTGCAGTTCTCACAACTATTGAATGGGAATGATGCTGCTCAAGTTAATCTTTATATGACTAGTTTGGAAAATGTTAGAATGGACATATTCAAAGTAGATGCAATCAGAAGTTTCTTTATCGTATTATTGGCCGCTACTCTTATATACTTTTTCTCCCTAAAGAAAATCCCAAAACCATGGTTATTAGTGGGGCTTGGTTTATTGATTGTTGGTGATATGGCATCAATTAATAAAAGATATTTGAATAATGATAATTTCATTCGTGCAAGAGAATTTGATACACCCTTTAAAGCAAGTAATGCCGATAATTTTATCCTTGGTGATAATAGTGAGTTCAGAGTGCTTGATTTAACAAAAAGCACATTTAATGATGCTAGTTGCTCATACTTCCACAATAGTATTGGAGGATATCATGGTGCTAAATTGCAGCGATACCAAGACCTTATTGAGTATAATATTCAAGGAGAAATTGAAAATGTAATTACTGAGCTTTCTTCGGGTGCAACAATGGGTAAAATAAATACAATGTTTGCTGGTGCACAAGCACTTAATATGCTTAATGCTAAGTATATTATTTATAATCCAGACGCCAGACCTCTTGTTAATAATTCAGCTTTTGGAAATGCATGGTTTGTGGATAAGATCGAATATGTTTCGAATCCTGATCAGGAAATTGCAGCATTGAAAGTGAATGACCTCAAATCAGTGGCAATTGTTGATGCCAAATTCAAGGATATTATAAAAAGTACTGATCATAAGATAGATCCTAATGCAACTATTAATCTGGAATCTTATGCACCCAACAAACTTGTTTATGATTATAATTCGGATGAAGAGCAACTTGTTGTATTTTCTGAAATCTATTATAGTAAGGGTTGGAACGCATATCTTAATGATGAGAAAGCACATTATTTCAGAGCAAATTATGTTCTTAGGGCAATGGAAGTGCCTGCTGGTGCTCACAAGATTGAATTCAAATTTGAACCGCGCATATACGTAATAGGTGAACGTATCTCGTTTGTTAGTTCCTTGCTTTTAGTGCTTCTTGTAATTGCCGCAATCGTATTTGAATCTAAGAAGTACATTGGTAATAAAGCAATTGAAGGTAAAGAATAATCTCTTGAAAAAAGTTCTAATCATAACTTATTACTGGCCGCCAAGTGGTGGCGGCGGTGTTCAGCGATGGGTAAAATTTGTTAAATATTTACCCAAATTCAATATTGAACCA
>CALCGQ010000024.1 GCA_937901015.1 uncultured Bacteroidota bacterium
CGACATTACTCCAACTCTTATCCTAGAATCAAAGGATTTATTGAGTTTTGAAAGAATCTCTTTCATACAGATCAAAGTTATTTGAAATACAAAGTTAAATAAATTATTGTAAGTTCAATCAACATCGATAGTATTATATGTTTACCCACAAGAATCTGCGATTATTCTACATCTTCCCAGTCACCAAAACTTTTGATTAGAGAAATCAGTGAATCAACAGCCATATTCTGCGGAACATTTTTTTGAACTATGGAACTACCTTTGTATAGTTGGACTTTTTGTGCACCCGCACCCATAATTCCATAATGGGCATCTGCCATTTCACCCAGACCATTAACTATGCATCCCATAACCGCAAGTTTTAATCCGATAATATGACTAGTCTTACTTTTTAGCTCTTTTAGCAGATCGACCAGATTGATAGTTGTTCTACCACAAGTTGGGCATGCAATATATTCAGTGCCTGAAATTCTTAGTCCCAACGCCTGAAGAATTGTCTTTGAGATATTTCCCAGTTCAACATCTAACATTTGTGAATTTTCAAGATGTATGCCATCAGCAAGATTATCGTAAAATGCTATTGAGGCTAGTACAGATGAGATAGTAGTATACTCAAAACTTGGAAGTTTCATATTCTTCAAAGAGACAATTTTCAATATCTCTGAATTATATGACGAACCATTCATACCATATAATTCATCCATAGAAAGATCAGAAGATTCTGTTTTACTTGTAGTAACAATTATTGGTTTCTTGAATTCTAAGTTCTCAACAGAATATCCATAAAGTTTGGATCGAACAAGTTTACTAGGTAAAGATCGCTTTCCGAAATATTCAACTAATAGTTTTGCCACGGGAATCTCGTTTACCGGATTCTCTGCTAACGAAACCCTAATTGTATCTCCGATACCTTTAGATAATACATACCCAATTCCCGCAGATGACTTAATTCTGCCCTCTTCTTCACTCCCTGCTTCCGTAACACCTAGATGAATTGGGCATGACATCCCAAGAGATACTAAACGCTCTGCCAATAAAATATTAGCTTCGATCATAATCTTTACATTGCTTGTCTTCACAGAAAGAACGAGATTATCAAAATCATACCTACGACAAACCTCTACAAACTCCATCAAGGATTCAACCATTCCCAAAGCTGTATCACCATATTTAAATAGTATTCTTTTTGACAAAGAACCGTGGTTAACACCAATTCGGATAGTAGTGTTATAATTCTTACAAATACTTAGCAGTGAGTTTAACTTTTCCGAAATGATCTCCTCATTTTCTCCATTGAGAGATGAAGTGTAATAGTTCCCAGGATTAATTCGAACTTTCTCCACAAATTTAGCTGCAACCTCAGCCACTGATGGGTTGAAATGAACATCTGCTACCAATGGTACATCGATACCAGCTTTCACTAATTGAGTCTTTATATTCTTGAGGTTGTACGCTTCATTCTTATTCCGAGTTGTTATTCTAACGATCTGACAACCCACATCAACAAGTTCTTTCACTTGCCTTACAGTTGCCTCGGTATCCATAGTATTTGTTGTTGTCATAGATTGCACAACAACTGGATGTTTACCACCAATATACAGATTTCCAATCTTAATTTCTGATGAACAATACACTTAACAAATGGATATTAATATATTTGAATTGAGAGACCTGCATTAATTATACCTTTATAACCATATCCAAGCTCAATGAAACCGGCAATATTGCTGCCCATGCGAATTCCAATAACATTTAACTGATAGGCTAACCGATTAATACTTCCGGATGCAGACAATTTCCCGCTATCCGTGGGAGGCTGCAAGGTTTCAGAACCAATGGAATAACCTATTCCAATACCAGAATATAATTGAATCTTTTTGAGGTTTTGATATCTATAATGACCTTCAGCAGCAACAGTGATAAAATTTCTCTTCAGCTCACCTTCATGGGAACCCAGATAATATAAGTCACCTTTAGTTGAATTATATCCAGCTGTAACACCCCAGAAAAACTTCTCGCTTTTGGAAACACGTCGATAGGTTAGCATTACAATTCCCGACCCACCATAATTATCCCTAACATACCTTTCATCAGGAAATTGTTCATTTAACATGGGGGAGCTGATCTTAAGAAACAAATCTGTTGAAGGGATTCCATAACTAATCAAAACATCATTTCTTAAATAACTTCGGTCAAAACTTTGGCTTAATATTACTGACCCAGTGAATATTAGAATAACGAATATTAGGAATCTTTTCATCGAATTGATTTTGGTCAAAAATAATACAATTAAGTCAATTGCAACAGCCGTATAAAGATAATGGGGTACAATGTAAATGATCATTTTTTTTATCTTTACACTAACACAAATTCCATAATCATGAATAATGAAATTGCTATAATTGAAACTCTGATTAAAGCTGGTATACCATTAAAAACTGGTGAAATATCTGAAATTTTGAATATTAATAAAAAAGATGTGGACAAAGCCATTAAAGATCTCAAAAAATAGAATAAAATCTTTTCTTCAAAAAGGTGTTATTATTCACCAAATCAATAAACTATTGTATTTTTAGGACAAATTGAAACCATACTAGGTAGTACGAAAACACAACTTCCATATGTACAACCATATCAAATCATTTTTTTTAAAGCCATACTTTATTACTGTAATAATCAGCACAATAGTTATTGTGTTGCTTCCAGATGTATTTGATAAATATATTGTTGAGGTCATCCCCTTTCCACTTAAAGATGTAAAAGAAAAATCAATTTCATATAGCTATGATTTGGACAATGACGGTATCTCTGAAAGAATTGATTCATATGATTACGAGGGTAAACATTCTTTGCAAGTTATTACACATGATGGAGGAATAGTTGACCAATGGAATCTTAAGCGGAATCTTCCCATAACAAATAACAGGGTAGCATTTGGGAACTATGACAATGATCTTTTCTCGGAAATATATACTTTCAGCGAAAGAAATGATACTCTTTTTCTTTTTTGCATTGAGCCAATGGATGATAACAATCCTCTGTGGATTGATAATATCCCATTATTAACATTAACCCGTAAATATAATAAACCCGATTTTCTCATACTTAATATGGAAATCGAAGATATGAATAATGATGGCCATCAGGATTTGTTCTTTATCCTTAATTCTGGTCAGGCCAGATTCCCCAGAAATCTCTATATCTATGATATTTTTAATGACACATTATTAGTTTCACCAAATTATGGTATTACCATTAATGCTGGAGCAACGATAAGGGATATAAACAATGATGGGTTACCTGAAATATTTGGCGATATTCAGTCTCCAGGACAAATACACGACAGTCTTGGATATAAATATAGTGATTACGATGCATGGTTGATGGTTTATGACAGTGAATTGAATCTACTATTCGAACCAAAAAAATATCCTGGATTTTTAAGTTGTATTAATGTAGATCATGTAAGGATTAATTCTCTTACAAATCCTGATTTGACTGAAGATGGCTTTGTGGTTTTTTATAATCATCGAGGTAAAGATCAAAATATTCCACTTTTACAACTACTAAACTCATCCGGAGAAATAATTAACGAAACATCACTAGGAATACGCGATAAAACTCCTAGAAAGCTTTGCGCAGAGAAGGTTGATGATCAATACAAATTTCATATAATAGAAACTTCCGGAAAAATTACCACTTACAATGAAAAATTAGTTGCCATTGGTTCCTGCGACTTAAAACATGGAATAGTCTCAAAATTTCATTATTTTGACCTTGATAATGATGGTAAAAATGAAAAAGTGATCTTTGGATCGGATAAAAACTTAATAATCACAAGAAACGACTTTTCACATCCTGTTTATTACCCTATTGGGTTTGCTCCAATTCGAGTTGATATTTTTAACACTAAGCAACATAGTAATTTACTATTTGTTACGGGTATCAACAATAACGTTAGCTTATTAGCTTACAATAGAAATCCTCTGTATTATTATAAATATCTATTCTATTTTGGTGTCCTTCTATTAACTTACCTATTTATAACACTTATTAGGAAACTCCAGTTAATCCAAATAAGGAAAAATGAAAGAATCAAAAACCAGATAGTCAATCTTCAGCTTAAAAGCTTTAAAAACCAGATGGATCCTCACTTTACTTTTAATGTTTTTAATGCCATAGCACATAAGATTCAAAAAGAAAGTCCTAACAGTTATGAAGCATTTGTGGAGTTTAGTAACTTTATCAGGAAGACACTACTATCTTCCGATTCAATTACACGATCAATTTCAGATGAATTAAGCAAACTTGAAAGCTATCTTAAACTTGAAAAGTTGAGGTTTGGTGATAAAATTGAGTACACAATTCAAGTAGATGAATCTGTTGACACTAGTTTTCAAATACCTAAAATGATTCTGCAGACTTATGTAGAGAACGCAATTAAACATGGCATCCGTCATAAAAAAGATGGTGGCATGGTGAGTATTAATGTAATTAGTACCACAAAATATCTTTCCATAGAAATTATCGACGATGGGGTTGGTAGAGAAAGTGCTAAGAAAATGTCAACCGATAGTACAGGTTTTGGATTAAGAATAATGGATAATTATTTTAGCATGTTTAATGAATATAATGTATTGAAGATACGGCATTTAATAACTGATTTGTATGATGATCAACAGTTCCCTGCAGGAACAAAAGTAAATATTACTATCCCCCATAATTTTCGATACATCCATAATAAAAGCAATTCTTGATTTGAAAATTAATAATCACTAGTTGTTATTTAGAATCAGAATAAAAAGCCCATTTTACCCCTAAAACCTGCATTATATCATGTTTTGGAGCATGTTGATTAACAATATAATCCATGGAAATCGGATAGATTTGTGACCTATTATCAGACATACAAATAATCTGATAATTAAAGTTATTTTCAAACATGATTCAATAAAAAAGGGAAGATGAAAAAAAGGATTCTTGGTTTATCCTCACTAGTAGGAAATACTCCGTTACTGGCTGTTAATTTTACATATAAGGGTGAAGAGCGAGTTATATATGCTAAAGCAGAAAATCTTAATATGACCGAAAGCATCAAGGATAGAATGGCATTTCACATACTGTCTTATGCTTGCAACTCTAACCTTCTTAAACCAGGTGATAGAATAGCAGAAGCCACAAGTGGAAATACAGGAATATCTTTTGCTGCCTTAGGTAAAGCTCTGGGACTTGATGTTACTATTTTCATGCCCAATTGGATGAGTGAAGAAAGAATAAATATTATAAAGAGTTTAGGTGCTGATATAAGACTTGTTTCCAAAGAAGAAGGTGGATTTGTTGGTAGCATTGCCCTTGCGGAAGAATTAGCAAAAAATAATGAAAAGGTTTTTCTACCTCGTCAGTTTTCAAATACCCACAATGTTGAAGCACATTACAATACAACCGGACCTGAAATCTGGTGGCAATTACGATATCGTTCATTGCATCCTGATGCATTTGTTGCGGGAGTAGGAACAGGAGGTACTGTAATGGGTGTTGGCAAATTCTTTAAAGAACAAAACCCCGAAATAAAGGTTCATCCATTGGAACCGTCCAATTCACCAACAATGTCCACTGGTCATAAAGTTGGAAAACATAGGATACAAGGTATATCCGATGAGTTTATTCCTGAAATTGTTAATCTTGGCCAATTGGATGAGATTATCAGTGTAGATGATGGAGATTCAATAATTATGGCTCAAAAGTTATCAAAACAATTGGGTATCGGAGTTGGTATATCTTCGGGGGCTAACTTTTTAGGTGCATTACAAGTTCAAAATCAACTTGGAAAAGATTCAGTGGTAACAACCGTATTTCCTGATAGTAATAAGAAGTATTTGAGTACAAACTTAATGGACGAAGAACCGGTTAAGGATGGATTCTATTCACCAGATGTAAATCTCGATTACTTCAGAGCATTCAAGAGAGTATGTCAAACTTGTTGCGACCCAACCGACTGCGTTGAGGCTAGTTACAAAGGCAAGGATATAGAGTTTAAACTACCATATTGCCCAAGGAGGGGTCATCAATAGTCGGTTATAAGAATTATTGGACTTTGGAACATCTTTCAAACTAAATTCTTGGAACTCAGCACCAACTAATTTATGGTCAATTATCAGTATTTTTCTGAATAAAGAAAGTAATACACTTACAATTTTATTCACTACTTTTGACAGCTGTGAAAGAAGTGATAAAAATAGGAAGGCTTAGATGGCTGCACATTAATGAACCTGATGATGATGATTTTGATGAGTTTGAAAATAAATATCATTTTCACCAGTTAGATATTGAAGATTGCAGGCAAACAAATCAACGACCAAAGATTGATATCTATGATGATTACTATTTCCTTATTTTACATTTCCCTGTTTTTGATCGTCAGAATCTTTTTGTTAAACCAAGGGAACTAAAGGTTTTCTGGGGAGAAGACTTTTTAATCACAGTTGGTAAAACCCATTGGGCAGTTGACCGTGTTTTTGAAGAAGCCAAAGAACAAGAAGAAGAAGGTGCTGACTTTGAGGTTGGAACATCCGATGCATTACTATATACCATTCTGGAGAAATTAATGACTGAATCTGTTTTTGTGCTACGTAAAATAGGTCTTGAACTCGAGCTAATCAACCGTGAACTTTTCAGTGGTAAAGCTCGCAGGATTATAGAAAGGTTATCGGTTACCAGAAAGAATATTATTGCCATCAACACAATGTATAAGCCTCAGCTTAGAGTATTTAATAAATTTGAGTCGGGTACCGTAGAAGGTTTTGCTGATAATATGGAGGACTACTGGGGTAATATCCTCGATTATTATAACAAGATGTGGGATATGACCGAAGATTATGGTGAACTAATTGAAGGGCTTTCCACAACTTTTGATTCAATGCAGACCAATAAAACAAATGAGATAATGAAGATTCTTACCCTTATCTCATCCATTATTCTACCCCTAACTTTCCTCACAGGATTATACGGGATGAATGTATTATTACCATTACAGGATGATAATATTGCATTCTATATGATAATTGTAGCCATGTTCATTATTGGTGGTGGAATGGCCGCTTATTTCAGAAGGCAGAAGTGGCTTTAGAAAAACTACCTTTCCCCTATTCATTTTTTATATCAACTATTTCAACTCAATATATTAAGTTTGTAGTAATAATTACTTGAAATGAAAAATAGTTACTTCAACCTATCCCTTAAGTTCAAATTATTTTACCCCGTCCTAATTGCATTGGTAGCAACCATTATTGTTTTTGCTGTATTTCTTGTAAACATTAGTCGTGATTCCATATATCAAATTGCAGAAAACGACATGTTATTGCAAGTTACTACCATTAAAAAAATGTTTGAACGGGAAAGGGAATTAAAGCTGGAAAAAGTTAAAACAGATTTACGAGTTGCTCACAGGCTATTCTATGATAAAGAACTTATTTTTTCTAGTAAAACAGAAACTGTAATTGCCACTAATCAGTTTTCGTTAAACACCCACAAGACTGACATAAAGCAACTTCTATGGAATGATGAACCAGTTCTAAACTCGGAAAGATTCCCAGATAATATGTTTGAACTATTTGGAGGCACTACTACCATTTTTCAAAAAATAGATAGTGGTTTTTTAAGGATTTCCACTAATGTGCTTAAGATAAATGGTGAAAGAGCTGTTGGTACATTTATTCCGAATACATCAATTGTTGCAAAAACAATAAATCAAGGAGAAATATATTACGGAAGAGCGTTTGTTGTTAACGATTGGTATATAACTGCATATGAACCAATATATCTAAACAATATACTCGTTGGAGTACTATATGTTGGCGGAAAAGAGAAAGATATTGAAAAACTGCGACTTACCTTAAATACCATAAAAATAGGAAAAACAGGATTTCCTTTTGTTCTTGACAATGATGGTGAAATAGTATTTCAACCTTCTGATTCTAGAAAGAATATAATTGATAACAAATTCAAAGAACTAATACTACAGGATAGCGTTGATATAAAGAAATTCAAAAGTTCAGTTAATAATGAAACGTATCTAATTGCCTCCGATTATTATGATGATTTTGGTTTTCATATTGTTACGGCAATTCCCGGTAAAGAACTTACCTATGTTCCCATTAGGAGTATTATGGTTAATTCGGCAATTATTGGAACCATTTTAGTCCTATTACTGATGATTCTTATGTTGTCGACAACTACGCCAAGGGTTCACCGATTATTAAATGCAATAAGACTGAGTAATACAAAACTTCAAACCACAAAACAAGCTCTAAAACAAAGTGAGAAGAATTTTGAAACAATATTTCAGAACAGTAGTGATGAGATTTTTGTTAGCGACATACAAGGAAATATAATGGAATTAAATGAACAGGCTAGTAAGCTTCTTGAGTATTCAAGAGAAGAACTGCTTGCCATGAATATTCTGGATATAAAACCATTAAAGCAAGCTGAATTATTTCTTGTATACCGAAAAACTATTATAGAAGAAGGTGGTTACTTATTTGATTCTGAATACATAACCAAGTCAGGTGAGACTGTCCCTGTGGAGATAAATAGTAGGGTTCTTGAATTTAATGGGGAAACCGTAATCCTTAGTATTTCCCGAAACCTTGCAAAACGTAAAGAAATGGAACGCAAGGTATTAAGCGCCGTAATACAAACAGAAGAGAAGGAGCGTGAACGATTTTCTAAAGACATGCATGATGGTATAGGTCCTCTTCTGTCAACCGTTAAACTCTATGTAAATGAGTTGGGATCCGCAGAAATTGGAGACAAAGAGAAGAAGGAGTTTGTAATTGAGGTTAATAAAATGCTTGACGATGCTGTGAGCAGTATCCGTGAAATTTCGAATAATTTAATGCCGAGGGTAATTCATGAATATGGATTAGTAAAAGCATTGGAAGCCTTTTGTCAGAAAGTAAATCAAACTGGTAAAATACATGTGGAGTTTAATACAACAGGAATAGAAAGCACATTGGATAAGAATGTTCAGTTAATACTATTTCGTGTGTTTAGTGAGCTATTAACGAATACCATAAAACATGCCCAAGCTAAGAATGCCTTTATCCAATTACAAAAATCCGACGAAAGCATTTCTCTTATTTTTACGGATGATGGCATTGGTTTTAATAGCTCTAAAGTTATGGGAGATAAGAACACCGGAATAGGTCTTAAGAGTATCGTAAGCAGAATTAAATCAATAAATGGAAGCTGCGAAATCAGCAGTACTGAGGGTAGTGGATTTAAAATTTCAATTGATATATAAATCAATATTCGATTGTTAATTCTTATCAGTACTAAATCCAATAAATATAATACTTCCAATTGTTTTCTTTTTAATTTTGCATAGCTGATAATATGGATAATTCTGTAGATATAATTATTGTTGACGACCACGAAATCTTTCGGAATGGTCTGAAAATGGTATTGGGCAAGCTCGACTATGCAAAAGTTGTAGGTGAAGCTTCAAATGGACAGGAATTTCTTGATCTCATACGCCAAGTTACTTGTGACATTGTTCTTATGGATATTGAAATGCCAATTATGTCAGGTATTGATGCCACTATTATTGCTTTAAAAGAGAATCCTGAATTGAAAGTTATTTCACTTACGATGTTTACCGACGACAACTATGTACAGAGTATGATGGATGCAGGAGTTAAAGGATTTCTTGTTAAGAATATCAATAAAGACACACTAAACAAGGCAATTACCACAGTCGCAGGAGGAGGAAATTACTATTCAGAGGAATTATTCAAATTCTTTACTCGCAAACTAAATACAAAAGAGGATACCAACAAATCAGACGAAGTTAAATTTACCGCTCGTGAAAAAGAGATACTTCAACTCCTTTCAGAAGGATTAAGTAATAAGGAAATTGCAGACATTCTGTATGTTAGCGAACGAACTGTAGTAGGTCATAAATCAAATATGCTGGCAAAAACGGGTTGTAAAAGTGCAATAAGCCTACTTGCATACGCACTGCGTCACAAACTGATTATCATATAGTTATAATTGTTATTTCTTTTTGCTTCCTTAATTTACATAAACACCCTTCCTAAAAGTACTGGTTTTTGCCAAAATAATCGGTAATTCTATACATTCAAAAAGGTAATAACCTACCTAGCTCAAGCGAGTTTTCGAATATACTTTTACATCATCGAAAACTTAAAAATTAGAGCAATGGAAAACTTAAAGAAAATTGTAATCGTAGATGACGATATTGACATCATCGCTGCTGTTGAATCAATACTAACTGCTAAAGGATATAAAGTACTTTCAGCAAATGACAAAAAAGAAGGATTAGCATTAATTATGAAAGAAAACCCAGATTTGGCGATTCTTGATGTAATGATGACTACTCAATTCGAAGGATTTGAATTAGCCGAAGAAATGGCAAAAAATGCTACACTAAGTCATATTCCAGTTATTATTCAAACTTCTATTGAAGTACTGACTACCACAAAACCAAGTGTTCAGGCAATGGCTCAGCAGTTCCGACAAAACCCTGATTACTCTGATCTTCGTGTAATTCTTGTTAAAGATATTCTAACTGGAAACGCTGGAGTTGACTATCTAAATGAAAATAACGAAGGAGTTTGGTTCCCAGTAAGTGCGTTCGTTAAAAAACCTGTGAATGCAGCAGTTCTTCTTCCAGAGATTGAAAAACTTATCAAATAATAAATTTAGTACTAACCCTGAAAACAAGCTTTTCAAAATGGGAGATATTAAGCAAATATTTAATAAATACCCCGAAGCAGGTCGTGATAACCTGATTCCAATTTTACAGGATATACAATCTGTTGATGGGTATTTATCAAAAGAGTCCATCATAAAGGTAGGTGCACATCTGGATATTCCTTCAAGTAAAATATTCGGAGTAGCAACTTTTTATAATCAGTTTAGATTCCAACCAAATGGAAAATACCATGTTCAGGTATGTAGAGGAACTGCATGCCATGTATTGGGATCTGTAACTGTATTACAGGAAATCGAAAAACAGTTAAAAGTTAAGGCTGGTGATACAACTCGAGATGGTTTATTCAGTATCGAAGTTGTTGCATGTATTGGTGCTTGCGGACTTGCTCCTGTTATTGCTATTAACGGAGAATTTTACGCAAAAGTAAGTGCAGCTTCACTTGCTGAAATAATTGAGTCCTATAAAAATAAGGAGGATGAGTAATGGAGAGAATTGAAGGAAATATAGAAAGCCTACTCATAAATAAGGTTGCAAATGTTGAAGTTGACACTGAAACTAAACTATCCTTATTAAAAAGAGAAAAAGTTGAGAAACCTGTTATTTATCTTGGAGCTGGTACTTGTGGACTTGGCGCTGGTGCAGGTAAAACATTGGAAAGCATTAAATCATATCTAAACACAAACTCCATTGATGCTGAAATAGTTGAAGTAGGCTGTATTGGATTATGTGCTGCTGAACCTATAGTTGACATTCAGCTACCAGATCACAATAGAGTTTCATTTAGTAAGGTAACAAGTGAAAAAGTGGATAGTCTAATGGACTCTATTTTTAATCTTGAACTACCCGAAGAAATTGATGTTCAGTATCAATTTCCAATTGATCAAAACAGATCATGGGAAGGTGTTACAACATTTAGCGAACATCCATATTTTAAAAATCAAATGCGCATCGTACTTCAAAACTGTGGTTCAGTTAACCCGGTTAGTATTGATGAGTACATTGCAATTGGCGGATACACATCATATTTATCAACCATCAATACTTTCAATTCAGAGGAAGTATGCGATATGGTTGAGAAAAGTGGATTAAGAGGCCGTGGTGGTGGTGGTTTTACCACAGGAGCAAAATGGAAATTTGCACTAAATACACCAGCAGAACAAAAATATTTAATCTGTAATGCAGATGAGGGTGACCCTGGTGCATTTATGGATAGAGCAATCATCGAAGGTGATCCACATCGTCTACTTGAAGGTATGATGATCGCTGCATTTGGAATAGGAGCAACAAAATCTTACGTGTATATAAGAGCTGAATATCCACTTGCAATTGAACGATTAGATATCGCTATTAAACAAGCAAGAGAATATGGATTACTAGGGAAAGACATATTTGGTAGTGGAATTGATTTCGACATCAAAGTAAAAATGGGTGCTGGTGCATTTGTTTGTGGTGAAGAAACAGCTCTAATAAAAAGTGTTGAAGGTAAAAGAGGAATGCCAATACCACGTCCTCCGTTTCCAGCAGTAAAAGGATTATTTGGAAAACCTACAATTATCAATAATGTAGAAACCCTTTCATGTCTTCGCGAAATTATTCCTCACGGTGTTGATTCATTTAGCTCAATTGGAACCGCGAAAAGTAAAGGAACAAAAGTATTCGCACTTTCCGGCAAGGTTACCTTAACTGGTCTTGTTGAAGTCCCAATGGGAACAACTATCAGACAAGTAATTTTTGATATTGCAGGTGGAATACCAAACAATAAAAAGTTCAAATCTGTTCAAATTGGTGGACCATCAGGTGGTTGTATTACTGAAGAGAATTTAGATATTGAAGTGGATTATGATTCCTTAATTAGCATAGGTGCTATGATGGGTTCTGGTGGATTAGTTGTAATGGATGAGGACACATGTATGGTTGATGTGGCTAAATTCTTTATGGATTTTATACAAAGAGAAAGCTGTGGAAAATGTATCCCATGTCGTGAAGGAACCAGAAGGATGCTTGAAATTCTTGAAAGCATTACTCATAAACCAATTAATGCTGCTCAAAATGAGGCATTGGAAAGATTTAAAGGTGTTACTCAACTTGAAAAACTTGGAAGAGTAATCAAAGAAACATCTCTTTGTGGACTTGGTCAAACTGCTCCAAACCCAGTATTAAGCACACTTCATTGGTTTAGAAATGAATATGAAGAGCATATTTTCGACAGAAAATGCCGCGCTAATGTTTGTACAGAACTAAGGACATTTACCATCGATGTAGACAAATGTACAGGTTGTACTATTTGTGCGAAGAAATGCCCTACAGATGCAATTATTGGCAGTCGTAAGCAACCACATTTTGTTGTTGATGATAAATGTATCAGCTGTGGAACTTGCTTTGATGTTTGTAAATTCGATTCAATTGTTATCTCTTAAAACCTCAAAAAAATGGACTTTACAATAAATGTAAATAATAACGAGTTTCAAGCAACACAAGGGGAAACCATCCTTGAGGTACTAAATAAAAACGGTATTAAAGTACCTACTTTGTGTCATCTTAAAAATTCAATGCCAACGGGGGCTTGCCGTATGTGTGTTGTTGAAGATGAGCAAACAGGTAAACTAATTACTTCATGCTCATTCCCTGCTAATCCAGGAATGAAAATCAAAACACATAGCCAGAGAGTTGTTGAATCCAGAAAGACAATCATTGAGCTTCTGCTTTCAAATCATCCTGATGACTGCCTATATTGTGTGAGAAATAAAAACTGTGAACTTCAGGACCTAAGTGAAGAACATCATGTTAGGGAAAGAAGAATCAGAGGTTACAAGAATAGTGAGAAACTAGATCTTTCTAGTGCATCAATTGTAAGAGATCCTGAGAAATGTGTTCTTTGTGGAAGATGTGTTGTTGTTTGTGAAGAAGTAATGGGAGTAGCTTGTATCGATTTTGTAAATCGTGGAAACAAATCTATCATCGGAACTTCTTTCAATCAAGGTCTAAATACTTCAAGTTGTATTAACTGTGGACAATGTATTATGGTTTGTCCAACTGGTGCTCTCACAGAGAAAAACCACTTTCCCGAGATTCAGCAAGCGCTTAATGATCCGGCAAAAAGAGTTGTTATTCAATATGCTCCATCAATCAGTGTTTCAATGGCTGAAGAGCTTGGAATGGAACAAGGCAAAGATATAAATGGTATTCTTAATGCAGCTCTTCGCAAGGTTGGATTCAACAATGTTTTTGATTCATCATTCTCTGCCGACCTTACAATTATGGAAGAGTCAGCTGAGTTGATTCAACGTATTACCGAAGGTGGTACACTACCGATGATTACCAGCTGCTGCCCAGGTTGGGTTAAGTATGCTGAAGAATTTTATTCAGATTTAATTCCAAACCTAAGTTCTTGCAAATCACCACAACAAATGATGGGTGCTGTTATTAAATCATATTTTGCAGAACAAGAAGGATTAAAACCTGAAGAGATTTATTCTGTGGCAATTATGCCATGTACTGCGAAAAAATTTGAAGCTCAGCGAGAAGAAATGACACAGGCAGGAATCTCAGATGTGGATGCTGTTCTTACAACTAGAGAACTTACTAAGTTCCTAAAACTTTATGGAGTTGATATGTTCAATATCAAACCTGAGTTAACTGACTCTCCAATGGGATTCAGAAGTACTGCTGGTAAACTATTTGGTGCATCAGGTGGAGTTATGGAAGCTGCAATTCGCACAGCTCATTTTAAACTAACAGGTAAAGAACTTGTTAATTTCCAGATCCCTCAAATTAGAGGTCTTGAAAAACGCAAGGAAGCTAAAATGAAAATTGGTGATCTGGAACTTGGAGTAGCCGTTGTAAACGGAATGGCAAACGCAAGAGAACTACTTGATGAAATAAAGAATGGTCGTAATGATATCCATTTTGTGGAAGTTATGGCATGCCCAGGTGGCTGCATAGGTGGTGGTGGTCAGCACATTGGTACCAGCCATGAACAGCTAAAAGCGAGAATGAAAACTCTTTATAAAATTGATGAAAATGAAACCCTTAAGGTAAGTCATAAAAATCCGGAAATTATTGAGTTATATGATAACTTTCTTGGAGAGGCCGGAGGGCACAAGAGTCATGAGTTATTGCATACCAAATATAAAAAACGTGAAGTGATGATATAAATAGGGAATAGAAAGGGAAAGGAGCGGTTTTAATGAATTAGTTAACTCTTATTGGTCATAAGCCTTTCCCTTTCAAAACCTTAACTACTACTACAATGAACTACATTAATCTGGACGACATACTTGTTTATACTGTTAAGGATCGCTGCCGCGTATGCTATACATGTGTGAGAGAATGCCCGGTTAAAGCCATTAAGATTATAAATGGCCAAGCTGAGGTTATGCCCGAAAGATGTATCGCATGTGGTAATTGTGTAAATATGTGTAGCCAGGGAGCAAAAACATTCAATAAACATTTAAATAAGGTTGATGCGCTCCTACGCAAAGATAATAATGTAATTGCTGCTGTTGCTCCAAGTTTTCCAGCAGAATTTACTGAGATTGACACTACCGGACAATTTGTAGGGATGATTAGAAAATTAGGTTTTAGCAAAGTGGTAGAAGTATCCTTTGGCGCGGACCTTGTTGCAGATCAATACAATGAACTATTGCAAAAGAACTCGGGCGTTTCATATATCTCCTCCGATTGCCCCGCTGTGGTGGCCTGTATTGAAAAGCATCATCCTGATCTAGTCAAAAACCTAGCTCCAATTGTGTCTCCTATGGTAGCAATTGGGCGGGTAATTAAGAAAAAATATTCTGAAGATGTAAATATCGTATTCATCGGACCTTGCATTGCTAAAAAAGGTGAGTCTGATGAAATTGATTATTCCATAACTTTTACAGAGTTGAGGCAGATCTTCCTGTCAAAAGGGATAACACAAGACACAGTAGTTCATAGTGAGTTTGACCCTCCAACTTCTGGAAAAGGATCAATTTTTCCAGTTAGTCATGGCTTGTTAAACACCATGGGGCTAAAATCAGATGTAACAGAATGTGATATCATTGTAGCTGATGGTAAAAAGAATTTCATGGATGCCCTTAATGAATTTGAAAAAGGCAATCTTGATGGAAAACATCTTAACTTACTTTGCTGTGATGGTTGTATCATGGGTCCGGGAATGTCAAAAAATGGCAGTAGACTAAACAGAAAAAACAGAATTTCTGATTATGCTAAAAATAAGCTGAGTAAACTGGATACCAAAGAGTGGGAAGAACAAATTAAAGAATTTGAAACCTTGGATTTCTCAAGGACGTTCAATCCTGAAGATAGAAGACAATACCTTCCCTCAGAACAAGAAATAACAAATGCATTAAAAAAGATCGGCAAATTTGATCATATGGATCACCTTAACTGCAAAGCTTGTGGTTATGATACTTGCCGTGAACATGCAATAGCAATCATTAATGGTTTTGCTGAAAATGAGATGTGTTTACCTCATTCAATTGAGATTATGCATCAAACCATTAACAATCTAAATGTTACCAATGATAAGCTGGCAACTGCTCGTCAGGCTCTGAAGCAATCTGAAAAACTTGCCAATATGGGTCAGCTTTCAGCAGGGATTGCTCATGAGTTAAACAATCCACTAGGAGTTATTTCAATGTACAGCAATATCCTTAAGGATGAGTCAAAGGATGGTGATCCCATTAGAGAAGACCTTGATTTAATTGTTGAACAAGCCGACAGATGTAAAAAAATTGTTGGCGGATTGTTAAATTTTGCAAGGAAAAACCAGATTGTTACAACTAAGACAGACATAATTGAATTTTGTCGTCGAAGCTTACAGTCGATTGTAATACCATCAAATATTACTACCAAGTTTATCTCAAAAACAGAAAAGCTTGAAGCAGATATTGATAAAGATCAAATGATGCAAGTTCTTACTAATCTTGAGAAAAATGGTATTGATGCAATGCCCGATGGTGGTCATCTGAGTATTAAAGTAGAAGATTTAGTAACCGTGTTTGAAATTACAATTTCAGATGAAGGTTGTGGTATAGCTGAAGAAAATATGGATAAGATATTTACTCCATTCTTCACAACAAAAGGAATTGGAAAAGGCACAGGCATGGGCCTTCCATTAGTTTATGGAATAGTAAAAATGCACAAGGGACAAATTAATGTAAAATCGAATACCGACAAAGATCTTGGTCCCACAGGAACAAGTTTTGCAATTCGATTACCAAAAAAACCAATTATTTAAATTAACTGTCATGTTGGAGGAAAAAAAATTAGTATTAATTGTAGATGACGATCCGGATTATTTGTTTCAAATGAAACATCATGTTGAAAGCTTTGGTTTTAATGTTGTTACTGCAGAGAGCGTTGCAGAAGCTGAAAAAGCCTTGGTTAACAAACCTGATCTAGCAATACTAGATCTTATGATGGAAACACAAGATGCAGGATTTGTACTAGCATACAAAATAAAGAGAGATTATCCTGATGTTCCTGTAATTATTGCTTCGGCCGTAACTTCCGAAACAGGTCTGAATTTTAATCTTGATACAGAGCAGGATAAAAAATGGATTAAAGCTGACCTCTACCTTGAAAAAGGAATTAGAAGTGATCAGCTACATAGAGAAATCAGCAAACTGCTTAAATTATAATTATCTAAAATATAGAGCAATGGAAAAGTTAAAAGTATTAGTAGTAGATGATGAGCCAGGAATCCGATCAGGAGTAGTTCGAATCTTAAAAAACTACACAATCGGCTTCCCTTTTATGGAAGAAGACTTTTCTTTTGACATAATTGAAGCTGAAACAGGTGAAATAGCTCTGGAAATCATTGAAAATGAAGGAGCTGACATTGTCCTGCTTGACAATAAGCTTCCTGGTATTCAAGGCATTGATGTGTTGGAGAAAATCAGCAAGATGCGTATAGATACAGCCGTAATGATGATAACATCATACGCATCACTCGACATCGCTGTAAAAGCTACAAACTTTGGTGCTTACAACTTCGTACCAAAGCCTTTTACTCCGGATGAGCTAAAATCATCAATCGAAAATATTAGCAAGCACCTCTTCCTTAAAAGGATGACTAGTGCCATGAAAGAAGAAGGAAAACAAATACGTTTTCAGTTTCTATCAGTGCTGTCACATGAGCTTAAATCTCCATTAAATGCTATAGAAGGCTATTTGAAGATAATGGAAGAGAAGCAAGTTGGTGAAAATATTGATGATTATATGTCGATGATCGATAGATCAATGGTCAGAATAAAGGGGATGCGAAATTTAATTATTGACATGCTTGATCTTACTCGCCTTGAATCAGGTAAGAAAAAGAGAAAACTTCATGAAGTTGAAATTCATCAACTAGCAACCCTGGCCATTGATACTATCAAACCAATGGCAATACAACATAATATTACCATCAAACCAGATATTGATGAGAGTATTGTTATGGAAGCAGATCATGATGAGTTGGAAATAATATTCAATAACCTTCTTTCAAATGCCGTTAAGTATAATCGTGATGGTGGCGAAGTTCGTATTAGTATCCAGAAAATCAACAACGTTGTTACATTAACAGTATCTGATACTGGTATTGGAATCAGTGATGATGATCTGCCTAAGCTATTTGAAGAGTTTTCACGTATCAAAAACAGTGATACACGGAATATTAGCGGAACAGGCCTTGGATTGTCAATAACAAAGAAAATGGTTGAGCTCTATAATGGTACTATTACCGTAGATAGCAAACCTAATTTTGGCACAACATTCACAGTAAAGATGCCAATATAATTGATTAAAGAATCAGGATACTAGATAAATATCTTCAACCATGATTCTAAAATATTAAAACAATGAAATTCACTCCTGAAATATATAATATACCTGATAAGCCACAAAAGCCATATATCGATGTGGATGAAATATGGGGCTATCTAAATAATGCTAAACCTACTGATAATAGGGTTGAGGAAATTGTTACAAAATCCCTTAATAAAGAGAGACTTAACCTTGAAGAGGTTGCTACACTTATAAAGGCTGACAAACCAGGCCAGATAGAGCTAATAAAAAATGGAGCCCGTCAACTTAAGGAAAGAGTGTATGGCAAAAGAATAGTGCTTTTTGCTCCTCTTTACGTTGGTAATCTTTGTCAGAACAATTGTGAATACTGCGGCTTTAAAGCCACTAATAGCGAAACCGTACGCAAAACTCTAGACAAAGCAGAACTCATTAATAATGTTGAGGCTCTTGAGAAGAATGGACAAAAACGCCTAATTCTTGTTTATGGTGAACATCCAAAATATACACCTGATTATATTGCTGATAATGTAAAAACTGTTTATGGTGTTAAAACCGGAAATGGTGAAATCAGAAGGGTGAATATAAATGCAGCACCTTTAAGTATTGAAGGATTTAAAACAGTTAAAGATGCCGGTATTGGAACCTACCAGGTTTTTCAGGAAACATATGAACCTGAAGCCTATCGCAGGTATCATAAGGGTGGTAGAAAATCAGCATACGATAATCGTTTAGTTGCTCTCGATAGAGCTCAGGAAGCAGGACTCGATGATGTTGGTATTGGTGTACTTTTTGGTTTAGCTGATTGGAGATTTGACGTTATGGGACTTGTCCGACATACAAATCACCTTGAAGCATGTTATAATGTTGGCCCTCACACTATTTCATTTCCAAGATTACAGGATGCTGCCGAGTTTAAAGTAGACCCTGAATATGCTGTAAGTGATGATGAGTTTACAAGAATCGTAGCTATCCTTCGGCTTGCCGTTCCCTACACAGGAATGATACTTACAGCTCGTGAGCCAATGCATATTCGTAAGGAAGTATTACAATATGGTGTATCTCAAATAGATGCCGGCACAAAAATAGAAATGGGTGCTTATACTGAAGAAGAGAAAAAGCCTCAGGATTTAAATCAGGAACAATTTCTAATCAATGATGATCGTTCACTGGGAGAAGTTATTAATGAGCTTCTTGAAGGAGACTATCTTCCATCATTCTGCACAGCGTGCTATCGCAAAGGAAGAACAGGCGAGCATTTTATGGAATTCTCAGTGCCTGGATTCATAAAAAGATTCTGCACTCCAAATGCTATTCTCACTCTTGCTGAATACATTATGGATTATGCAAAGGAAGATACAGCTATTAAAGGCTGGAAACTAATTGATAAGAATGTAAGTAGTTTGAATGAACCAAAGCTTGAAGCATCTGTAAAGATGAAAATTGATCGAATAAAACAAGGACAAAGAGATTTGTACTATTAATTGGTGAGTGATGAAAAAAGGAAAGGATCTTAAGCCACATATTGGAATTTTTGGAAGAAGAAATAATGGTAAAAGTTCTTTTATCAACATGATTACAGGTCAGGATGTTGCAATTGTTTCAGAACAAGCGGGAACAACCACCGATCCTGTTAAAAAATCCGTAGAGATTTTTGGAATTGGTCCTGTTATAATTATTGATACTGCCGGAGTTGATGATGTGGGTGAATTAGGGAAAAAGAGAATCGACAAAACCATGGCAATGGTTAACAACATCGACCTGGCAGTACTTTTAATCACTGATAATACATTTGGTTCATTTGAAAAGGATTTGATCAAGGATTTCGAAAAACTTGACATTCCTTATTTGATATTTCATAATAAATCAGATGCCACACCTCTGTTAAAAGAGACTAGTGTAATAATAAAAGAAGAAACTGGAAAAGATTCTCTCGATATTGTAACCTTAACGGATGCATTTGTTACAAAAGTTACTGACCTGATGAGAGACGCAATTCCCAAATCTGTTTATATAAAAACATCACTATTGGAAGGTCTCATTACGGAAAAAGATATTGTACTATTAATAACACCAATCGACTCCGAAGCTCCTGAAGGTAGAATGATTCTTCCTCAACAAATGGCAATTAGAGATGTTCTAGACCATAATTGTATTTGTATCACAGTAAGGGAAACAGAACTTGATGATTTTTTGAAACTAGGAATCAAGCCCTCATTAGCAATTACTGATAGCCAGGCATTTGGAATGGTTTCTAGTATTATACCAGAGGATATTCCATTAACAGGTTTTAGTATTGTTTTCGCTCGTATGAAAGCGAATTTTGATAAATATCTGGAGGGAACTCCACATATTTCAAAGTTGAAAGATGGTGACAAGGTTCTTATTCTTGAATCATGCACTCATCATGTTAGTTGTGAAGATATAGGTCGATTTAAACTACCAGATTGGATAACAAAATTTACTGGCAAAAAAATTAAATATGATGTGGTTGCCGGACTTGATAGCTTAAAAGTAGACATCAACGAATATGCAATAGTAATCCAGTGTGGTGGTTGTGTTGTTACAAAAAAGCAACTATCCAACAGATTAAAACCTGCAATCGATGCTGGAATTCCAGTATCAAATTACGGCATGGCGATAGCATATATGAATGGGATCTTTGAACGAGCTGTAGCACCATTTTTAAATATCAGTGAAAAACCTAAATCTGATTCTTAAATATCCTAGAAAAGACTAATATGACTAAAGTTTGCCGTATACTAACTCAGGATCGATTCGACAAAGAATCAATCATTACCCTTCTAAATGCTGAAGGTAGTGATCGTGATCTTCTGTTTGTAAAGGCAACAGAAGTTAAACAGGAATATATTGGTAATAAGGTTCATCTCCGCGGATTAATTGAACTCACAAATCGTTGTTCGAAAAACTGCTACTATTGTGGAATTGGGGCCTCCAATAAAAATATTAATCGATTTATGGTTAGCTTGCCTGAAGTTGAAAAGGCAATTCAATTTACCTACAACAATAACTATGGTTCAATAGTTATCCAAACGGGGGAACTACAAAGTGAAAGCTTTACTGCAGCAATCGAAGATATACTTCAATCTATTAATAAAATTAGTGATGGAAAATTAGGTGTTACACTTTCATGTGGCGAACAAAGCAAAGAGACTTATCAGCGATGGAAAAATGCCGGAGCTGACCGTTATCTTCTACGTATTGAATCTTCAGATCGAGAATTATACTACAAATTACATCCAAAAGATAAAAAACACGATTTTGACACAAGGTTGGCAGCACTGAAATCTTTAAAGGAATGTGGATATCAAACAGGTACTGGAGTGATGATAGGCTTACCTTTTCAAACCATTGAAAATCTTGCTGAAGACTTATTATTCATGCAGAATTTCAACATTGACATGGTTGGAATGGGTCCATATATAGAACATATTGACACTGAATTATACAAGTACAAAGATCTGGTTCCTTCAAAGGAAAAGAGAGTGGATTTAAGCCTTAAGATGATCGCTATTTTGCGTATTATGATGAAAGATATAAACATTGCGGCAACAACAGCAATGCAGACTCTCATTGATGGTGGAAGAGAAATGGCATTGAAATCTGGAGCCAATATTATGATGCCAAACACAACTCCAGGACTCTATAGAGAACAATATGCTCTCTACAATGATAAACCAGGATTAGATGAAGAGGCGGAAGATAGTAAACAATCAATTGAAAAATTAATTAACCGAGCCGGATGTATTGTTGCTTATGGAGAACAGGGAAACTCCAAGCATTATAAGGTTCGAACATCATAGATTAACTACTACTTAATTTCATTGTTGGGCTGCATCTATTGATGCGGCCTTTTTATTTTAAAAGGACATGCATCCAGTTTGCAAATCGAATGAGCGAGGGGTTATAATCTAAAAACATAAATACATGAATTTCTTTTGATTAATAATCCAACCCAACACCTATGATTATTTTAAAAATAAGCTATACTTTTGCCACCCAATGGTGAAAACTGATATTAAATATAGCCGTATATGGCAAATTGCCTACCCCATAATTCTTGGGAGTATTGCGCAAAACCTCATCAATTTTACCGATACCGCCTTTTTGGGTAGAGTTGGAGAAATTGCATTGGGAGCAGGTGCACTAGGTGGTCTTTTTTACCTTGCTGTTATTATGCTCGGACTAGGTTTTAGTACTGGAGCTCAGATTATTATTGCCAGAAGAAATGGTGAAGGTAAATTAAAAGAGATTGGTCAGATCATTGATCAGTCATTGTATTTTATGGTACCCCTTGCATTATTTGCATTTGTATTACTAAGGTATTGGTCCATCGATATATTAGATTATGCAGTACAGTCGAAGGCAATATTCGCTGAAACTACGATCTATATGAAATACCGTGCTGTGGGCATATTCTTTGCCATGGGAAATATGGTGTTTCGTGCATTTTATGTCGGGCTGGCGAAAACCAAGGTTATTACCTATACAACTATTGTATTGGCAATTGTTAACATTACCTTGGATTATATTCTAATATTCGGTCATTTTGGAGCGCCAGAAATGGGAGTTGCAGGAGCAGCAATCGCATCAGTAATTGCAGAAGCAACAGCACTTCTTTATTTTATTGGATACACATTTGTTACTGTTAAATTTAGTGATTACGATCTGTTTCTATTTAAGAAACCAGAATACGTTAAACTATTCGCCATTCTAAAAGTTGCAATTCCCATTATGATGCAACAGTTTATTTCATTATCGGTATGGTTTATTTTCTTTCTCTTCATCGAAAAACTAGGAGAAATGGCATTGGCAGTATCTAATATTGTACGAAGTGTATATGTGATATTAATGATTCCTATTTGGGGATTTGCCACTGCAACAAATACTCTTGTAAGCTATATCATTGGGTTGAAAAAACAAGACGAAGTTCTGTCGTTGATATACAAAATTGCCGGACTTACATTAGTTGGCGTGCTGGGAATTGTCACCATCGGGGTCTTATTTCCAACGGCAATATTAAGTGTTTACACAAATGATCCCGTACTTATTGAGATGGGAAAACCTGTTCTTTCAATAGTAACAATAGGTGTGATTTTTGTTGGAGTTGGGTTCATTTTCTTTAATGGGATCTCAGGCACAGGCAAAACAAATATCTCACTATCATTGGAGATCATAGTATTAACAATTTATCTAGTATATACCTATGTTATCATTAATGTATTCAATGCGTCAGTAACAATGGCATGGTCATCTGAGATAGTATATGGAACCTTGATGGCCTTAGTATCGATATTATACTTAAGAACCGGGCATTGGAAAAAGAGTGAAATATAATTCTTCACAAAAAACTTTGAGATGAGCTCATGATTTATCCATGACAACTCAACAACAATGATAACCCAACAACTCTGATAACATGAAAACCTTGATAACCTAACAACTCTGATAACCTGACAACTCTGACAACCTGACAACATTTCAAACCCTATTCCTTCCCGAAAATATCTTCCTGACGGTTTATGGATTCTTTGTGTATGAGATTCAGTAGTTTTTTAAGAAATACGCTATCAAGTCCCAAGTGTGTTCCTATGGCTAATCGGTCTTTGATAATTCCCGCCCATCTCTTCATTTGAAGAATAGTAATATCGTTTTCACTTTTATACTCCCCTATTTCATCAATAATTTCCATCCGTTTGGATAGAATTTGAAGAAGCTCACCATCAAGTTTATCAATTTCAGTTCTAAGTTCTTCAAGCTTATGCTGAAATTCAATATCCCCTTTTGATTGCCTTAGTACAAGATTGTCTAATATATTCCTTAGATACTTAGGAGTGATTTGCTGGGCTGAGTCGGTTAGAGCATTATCAGGATCAAAATGGCTTTCGATCATTAGCCCATCCATTTCAAGATCAAGGGCTTTTTGAGAAATTGACTCGAGAAGTTCACGATTTCCACAAATATGACTTGGATCCGTAACAATAGGTAAGCTAGGTGCAGCGCGTTTTAGTTCAATTGGAATTTCCCACATTGGAGCATTCCTAAATGGCGACTTTTCAAAATAATGAAATCCACGATGAATGGCAATTATTTTGTTGATACCCATCGAGTTAATACGTTCAATTGCACCAAGCCAAAGTTTAAGATCAGGGTTAACAGGATTCTTAACCATTACGGGTATATCTATCCCTTCCAACGCTTCGGCAATTGCTTGAACGGAGAAAGGATTTACTACTGTGCGAGCTCCCAGCCAAAGAATATCAACATTGTGCTTTATTGCCAGTTCAACATGTTTGCTATCGGCGACTTCCACAGCAGTCATAAGACCTGTTTCCTTTTTAACTTTCTCGAGCCAAATCAAACCCTTTTCACCAACACCTTCAAAGTCATTTGGTCGGGTTCGGGGTTTCCAAATACCAGCCCGGAAAACCTTAACCTGATCAATTTTGACCAATTCTCTGGCAGTCTCCAGCATTTGATTTTCACTCTCAGCACTGCATGGACCAGAAATAATCAATGGTTTTCCATCAGTATCAATCCAGTCGGATAGGGGTAGTATTTTTAGTTTGGGGCTCAAATTTGTTTTTTATGTGTTACAGAACGGGACTTTTACTTTTCCAAAGTTTAAACTTTGGAAAAGTAAAAGTCCCAAATAAACTAATTATTCTTTATTAATTTCATCTCATCCAATAAATATCCAGCTCTGGCATATTTATCTACAATGAATAGAAAATATCTTATATCTATCGATATATTACGGCAAACACTTGGATCGTACATTAAATCACTCATAGTACCTTCCCAACAACGGTCAAAGTTAACACCTACCAGCTCTCCATTGGCATTTAATACCGGACTTCCGGAGTTTCCTCCTGTTGTATGATTGCTTGCAGCAAATCCTACGTGTAATGAACCATCCTTATCTGCGTATTGGCCATAATCTTTTGTTTCATACAACTCTCTTAACCTGTCGGTTACAACATAATCATAAATATCTGGATCTTCTTTCTCCATAATACCTTCAAGAGTGGTAAAATGTTTATAATAAACAGCATCCTTTGGTGAGTAACCTCCAACATTTCCATAGCTAACTCTTAAAGTAAAGTTTGCATCAGGATAAAAACGGTCATCGGGCTTCATCTCCATTTGCGCTTTCATATAAATACGTTGTAGGCTGTCAATGGAATTATTTATGGCTTTCATTTGACCACCAAGTTTTGCTCTAAATAAGTCACCCATTTCCATGGCCATTTTATAGGCAGGATCCTTCATAAGCTTTTTGTATTTCTTTGGCTTATATGAATCTAAGAACTCTGTCAATTTTGCATCATCGTCAAACATGGTTTTTGAGAATACATAATTAGTATAAGCTTTATAATCGCCATTATACTTTGTTGAAATGGTACTTAAAAATGCAGGTTTATATTCCCCATCAGGCATATTCTCATTGTACAACTTCAATAATGAGGTCATTACCTCTTCATCAATTGGCTTATAATAGTCTTTAAAAAAAGCAGCCTTCCTTTTCTTGAGTTTAGCTATCTCTGCATCTATTGCTTCAATATTATTCGGGTCATCTTTACTCAGTTTCACCAAATTAAAGTAATAACTAGCTGCTTTAATAACTTCAATGGCCATTCCACCTTCCATCATGTACTCGGAAGCAACTTTAACTGGCGTTAGTTCACCATATAGTCTTTCAAACTCAGGCATTATTAAGGAATATTGGTCATTTCCTGATTGTTTAGCCCAGTTTGTAAATTCATTTTCAAAATCTTTCTTTTTATTAATTCCATCCATCCGTTTAACACCACCACTTTCACCTATCATCTTTTTCCAGTAATTGGATACTCTGGCATGTTTTGTTGCATACTTTATTCGTACAGCAGGATCTTTTTCTGAATATTTGCTAAAAATATCAAGTCTGGTTTCTCTAAGCTCAATTTTATTGGGATTTCCAATTTCAGTAATAAGTTCAACAGCATATGATGGCAAATATTCATTTGTTCGTGCTGGATACCCAAACACAAATGTAAAATCTTCTTCTTCCACACCTTCCAATGAAATTGGGAAATAAAACTTAGGCTGATAAGGTACATTATCCTCAGAATACTCAGCAGAATTCCCATCCTTGTCAACATAGATTCTGAACAATGAAAAGTCACCGGTATGGCGTGGCCACATCCAATTATCAGTATCACCACCAAATTTCCCAATATTAGATGGTGGTGCACCCACCAAACGGATATCCTTAAATACCTCAGTAATCAACATATAATATGCATTGCCTTTAAAGAATGGCTTAACACTTGCTTTATATGGCGAGTCTTTCTCAAAGTTTGACGTAAGCCTTACAGTATTAGCTTTTATTTGTAGTTGACGTTCTTTCATGGACATTTTTTCATCAACACCCTGAAGAATACTATCAGTCACTTCTCTCATCTCGATAAGTAAGGTTGCCGTAAGTCCGGGGTTTGGTAACTCCTCTCCCTTATTCATTGCCCAAAAACCATCTGTTAAATAATCATGATCCACAGTACTATGCTTTTGAATATTACCGAAACCACAATGGTGATTTGTAAGAAGTAATCCATCCTTAGAAATTATTTCACTAGTACATCCTCTTCCAAAAAGCAATATGGCATCCTTTAAACTGCTTTTATTTATTGAATAAATATCCTCAGCAGTAATCTTCATACCCATTTCCTGCATTTCCTTTTCATTCATTTGCTGAAGCAACATTGGTATCCACATACCTTCACCACCGATAAGCGTTAATCTCGATATAATGACTAACAAAGCAACTAAAACTGATGATCTTAATTTCATAATATTGGTTTTAAATAAGATGGCAAAAGTATCTAAAAAAGAGACATAAATCAAGGATGGCTAACCATGGCAAGAGGGATATAAATCAATATAAATACTGAGAAGCTAGAGCATCTTTCTGAAAATATTAATTACTTAATTTTTAATCTTATCCAATTAAAATGAGTCTTATATCTACACCATATTCAAAATCAAACTTTACTATATTTGCAACTGCTCAAAATTTAGATTTAATATGACACATACTCAAATAGCTTATAAGCCTACTAATCATGTACGTATTGTGACTGCCGCATCCTTATTCGACGGTCATGATGCCGCAATTAATGTAATGCGACGTATTATACAATCAACCGGTGCTGAAGTGATACATCTTGGCCATAACAGGTCGGTTCATGAAATAGTAAACACTGCTATTCAGGAAGATGCACAGGCTATCGCATTGACTTCCTACCAAGGAGGTCATATGGAGTTTCTAAAGTATATGTACGATATGCTTAAGGAAAAAGGTTGTGGACATATAAAAATATTTGCCGGTGGTGGTGGTGTGATTCTACCTGATGAAATCAAGGAATTACATGAATATGGTATAGATAGAATTTATACTCCCGACGATGGTATGGAGATGGGATTGCAAGGTATGATCAACGACCTAATGAAAAAAGCAGACTTTCCAACAGGAAGTGACATTGAAGTTGATCTAGAAGATATTGCAAAACAAGATTATGTTGCCATTGCCAAACTAATCAGTGCTGCTGAAAATAATCCTGACAAAACCGCTCCAATAATTGAGATATTGGCAGCAAAAGTAGAAGGAAACAAATCACCAGTTCTGGGAATAACTGGCACAGGTGGAGCAGGTAAATCATCATTGGTTGATGAAATTGTAAGGCGTTTCCTAAATGACTTTCCTGAAAAAACCTTAGCAATTATTTCCGTAGATCCTTCCAAAAGAAGATCAGGAGGTGCATTACTTGGTGATAGAATTCGAATGAATGCAATCGACAATAGCCGAGTTTATATGCGGTCACTTGCTACACGTCAGTCAAACCTCAGTATTTCCAAATATGTTAAAGATGCGGAAACCATTGCACAAGCGGCGGGATTTGATTTAATAATACTTGAAACTTCCGGAATAGGTCAATCTGATACCGCAATCATTGACCATAGCGATGTTTCATTTTATGTAATGACTCCTGAATATGGAGCAGCAAGTCAGTTGGAAAAAATTGATATGCTTGATTATGCAGATATTATAGCTCTTAATAAATCTGATAAACGAGGTGCTCTTGATGCTTTGCGAGATGTGAAAAAGCAATATCAAAGGAATCATAAGCTTTTTGATGCTAGCCCCGATGAGCTTCCCGTTTATGGTACTGTTGCATCACAATTTAACGATCCAGGAGTAAATGAACTTTATGCAAACCTTCTGAACAAAATAAACACGAAAACAGGTGCTAATTTTAAAATCGGAGAAGACTCATTCGACTTTAGTCCTGACAAAATTTATATAATCCCACCTAAAAGGGTCAGATACCTTTCTGAGATTGCAGAAACAATTAGAGGCTATAATGAAAAAGTAAAGAGTCAGAGTGAAGTAGCTCAAAAACTCTTTAGCCTAAATCAATCCATTGAGATGGTTAAGGAAGCTGGCAAACCTGATGAAGCAATTACACTTGAAGAGATTTATAACAATACACTAAAAGAGCTTGACCCTGCCAATAAGGAAATCCTTGACACATGGGAGGAAAAAAAGAAAAACTATGAAGGTGAATTCTATACTTTTAAAGTAAGAGATAAGGAGATAAAGATAGCTACACGGGTTGAATCACTTTCAAAGAATATGATTCCAAAGATTAGTCTTCCCAAATTCACAAGCTGGGGTGAAATTCTTAGGTGGGTATTAAGTGAAAATGTACCCGGTGAATTTCCATTTGCTGCCGGAGTATTCCCTTTCAAACGTGAGGGTGAAGACCCAACACGGATGTTTGCAGGTGAAGGTGGTCCGGAACGTACTAATCGTAGATTCCATTATGTGAGTAGAGGACTGGCTGCCAAGCGACTCTCAACAGCATTTGACTCAGTTACACTTTATGGAGAAGACCCCGATTTAAGACCTGATATTTATGGGAAAATCGGTAATGCCGGAGTTAGTATTTCATGTTTGGATGATGCTAAGAAACTTTATTCAGGTTTTAACTTAGCTGACCCAATGACTTCTGTTTCTATGACCATAAACGGGCCTGCTCCTACCATGGTAAGCTACTTTATGAATGCTGCCATTGATCAACAATGCGAATTATATATTAAAGAAAATGGTCTTGAAAATGAAGTTCAGAAGAAAATAGATGAATTATATTCCGGTAAGGGAACCACAAGACCAGCATATCAGGGTAAGGTTCCGGAAGGAAATAATGGACTTGGACTAATGTTATTGGGAGTTACCGGTGATATGGTACTTCATGAAGATACATATGAGGAAATTAAGAAAAATACTATTTGTAGAGTTCGTGGAACAATCCAGGCTGATATTCTAAAAGAAGATCAGGCACAAAATACATGTATTTTTAGCACCGACTTTTCACTTAAAGTAATGGGTGATATTCAGGAATATTTCATCAAAAACTATGTTCAGAATTTCTACAGTGTATCAATTTCTGGGTATCATATAGCTGAAGCTGGTGCAAATCCAATAAGCCAGCTTGCTTTTACTCTTGCAAATGGATTTACATATGTTGAGTATTATCTTTCAAGAGGAATGGACATTAACAAATTTGCTCCAAACCTCAGCTTCTTCTTCTCAAATGGTGAAGATCCTGAATATGCAGTAATTGGAAGAGTTGCAAGATTAATATGGGCCAAAGCAATGAAGCTTAAGTATGGTGCAAATGATCGATCACAAAAACTAAAATATCATATCCAAACATCAGGTCGATCACTTCATGCTCAGGAAATTGATTTTAATGATATTCGTACCACTCTACAGGCTTTATATGCGATTTATGATAACTGTAATTCTCTGCATACAAATGCCTATGATGAAGCAATCACAACTCCAACCGAAGAATCCGTTAGACGAGCAATCGCTATTCAGATGATAATAAATCATGAACTTGGGTTGGCTAAAAATCAAAATCCATTGCAGGGATCATTTATAATTGAAGAGTTAACAGAATTGGTTGAAGAGGCTATTCTGAGTGAAATGGACAGGCTAACTGAAAGAGGAGGTGTTCTGGGTTCCATGGAAACCATGTATCAACGTGGCAAAATCCAGGAGGAGAGTTTATACTACGAAAACCTGAAGCACACTGGAGAAATGCCAATAATTGGCGTTAACACATTCTTAGGTAGAGATGGATCAAAAACTGTTGTTCCCGGGGAGGTAATCAGAGCCACAGAAACTGAAAAACAGTACCAAATTTCAATGCTCGACCAGTTGCACACCACCTGGAAAGATGAAGCAACGGAAGCTTTGAAAGTTCTTAAGCTTAGGGCCATGAAAAATGAAAATGTATTTGATGCATTAATGGACGCTGCAAAATTCTCTTCCATTGGACAAATTACTGAAACTCTCTTTGAGGTAGGTGGCCAGTATAGGAGAAATATGTAGAGGGTTGTAATATTTGAAGTATAGTAAAAAATCATTTTTATTTATTTCTAAAAATTTCTTTGCTGAAAATAACTATTGCTTTTGCCTTTAACAATCTATAAATGAAAGGCTATTGGCCAATAATCTTTTATCTGTTATTTCATTAACACTGGTTTTCTGTTTAATGAGTAAATTCGTCTTGCATTTATAATGAAACATTAATTAAATTTGTGCTTTCAACCTGATTTAACGCCTAAATTTTTCGTTGAAAAAGGTAGGAATATTATAATCACAACTACTATCTAACTAATTAATTAGATCTTAGTTGCATGTATTAAACCCTTATAAGACAGATATGATTAAGAAAAATATCCTTATCATTTATCCTGAAGAAGACGGAACAAAAATTGCGGTTTATAGAAATACCGAGCCCATCTTCTTAAAAACAATAAAGCACTCCGAAGAGACCCTTGATTCATTCGAACATTTTACGGAGCAAATTGATTTCAGGTTAAATAGCATTGCTGCAGAATTGGAGAATAATGGACTGCGTCTGGATGATATTGAGTTAATCATGGGACGAAGTGGATTGATGAAACCCGTTGAGCAAGGTGTTTATGAGATTACATCAAAGATGGTTGAAGACCTTAAAGTTGGAGCCATGGGAATGCATGCTACAAATCTCGGTGGTTTAATATCATTTGAGATGGCGAAAAAACTAGGTGTAAAGGCCTATGTTGCTAACCCAATTGTTGTTGATGAATTATCGGATGTTGCTCGTATTACTGGTCATCCTAAATTTAAAAGAAAATCCATTTTCCATGCTCTAAACCATAAGTTTGTTTCTTCACAATATGCAAAATCTGTGCATAAACAATATGAAGATTTAAACCTTATTGTTTGTCATATTGGCAAAGGTGGTATCTCCATTGGAGCTCACAAAAAAGGACGAGTGGTAGATGTAAATCAGGCGCATGATGGTGGCGGACCATTCTCAATTACAAGAAGTGGAACTTTGCCCATGGGACAGCTGGTTGAACTTTGTTTCAGTGGTGAAATGACCAAAGATGAAGTTATGGAAATGATAACTTCAAAAGGAGGATATTCAGCATATCTTGGCACTTCGAATATTCAAAAAATAAATGAACGTATTGCCAACGGCGATCAGGAAGCAATGGATATCTCTTATGCACTATCATATCAGGTAAGCAAGGAAATAGCATCTCATTATGCAACTCTTAAAGGTGAGGTTGATTGTATAATTCTTACTGGAATTATTTTCGACAGCGAGAACTTTCTTAAAAATGTTAAGAGACGCCTTGCTGGTCTTGCACCAATTGCATTGTATCCAACAGTAAATGATTTTGCATCGCTAGCTTCTTTCGGACTTATGGTTCTTAAGAATGAAATTGATGTTAAAGAATACTAGAAATGTTTATCAGTGGTTTGTTTTCTGCTAGAAAGCAATTTTATTCCTTTTTATTTATATTGTTTTCACTAACCTCTACCAGTCAGGTTTACTTCAATAATATGGAGAAACTACCTGATTCCGGCAATTGGATAGGAACACAATCCATTGACTCAGGTATGGCTTTTTCAGGCTATAACTATTCTCATACCGACTCACTACTACCATATGGGATTGGCATTGAACAAGAGTTTCCAAAAAATCTCAAACTCAAGAATACCGTGCTCGATATTAGCGGTTATGTTATGACTGACAATGTAAACAATAGGGCTCTTTATGTGGTTACAATTATTGATGATAATAAAGAAACTTTGCTTTGGACGGGAATCCCCATTGGCAATGTTATTGAAGAAGCAAATAATTGGTATTATTTTTCTGACTCTATTATTATCCCAGCCAGCATAACCACAAGGTCAAAGATTAAAGCATATCTCTGGAATCAGGACAGGAATTACTCCACAAATATTGATGATTTAAAATTTGAATTTACAGAACTT
>CALCGQ010000025.1 GCA_937901015.1 uncultured Bacteroidota bacterium
TGCTCCACCTGCAGAGATCTCTTCAGGATTAAAGGCTATCGATGGAGATATAATTGAAGATAATGATATCCACGTTATATATAGTTTCGATAAGGAAGATAATAGTATAAGAACTCTTTTTAGGACCTTTAGAGGAGATAATGCTGTAGATTTTTCAAAAGCTAAAGTTACTGATACAAAGTTCTGTCATAAAGGTGGTTTTTTATTAAAAGAATTAATTCAAAAAAAGGAGTCTGGCATAAGAAAAGTAATAAAACCTCCGGTGTTATAATGGTTGAGATCCTTGAGAACGGTGATACCCTTGCACGTGAGAAGGTTGTTATTGTGGAATGAATGGGACAATGATTTAATGATATAATGAGTGAATGATTCAATTATTGAATGAGTGAATGAATGTTGAAATGCTATATGTGAATGTAATTTTGTCATTCTGAGCGTAGCGAAGAATCTTACTGAGACTGCAAAAGACTAAAGACCAATGACTAATTATCCAACGAACAATAACCAAACTCCTCCACCAAAATATCTCACCGATTTAATACATGCTTTTGAAGAAAATGCCAATGCCGAGAATGCTGTTCAGATGGAGAAATATATGCGGAATAAGTTCGAATTCTATGGTATAAAGTCTCCTGGAAGAAAAGAAATATATAAAGTATTTAAAAAGAATGCTGGGTTAATTCCTGCTGGAAGTCAAGAAGAAATTGTTAGATGGTGCTGGAATGCTGATCAACGCGAGTATCAGATGTTTGCAATGGAATTTTTAGGCAGGACCACGAAAAAAGAGAACGAAGATATAATACATTTATATGAATTTCTGATAACCACAAAATCATGGTGGGATACGGTCGACTTTATTGCTTCCAATCTTGTGGGAGTTTATTTTAGTCGTTATCCATCCAGAATCCCCCAAATAACAAATAGGTGGATGGAGTTCGGTAATATCTGGTTACAGCGAACATGTTTACTTTTTCAACTAAAGTATAAATCAAACTTAAATATGGAATTATTGGATAGTTTCATACAGCCATTATTACCTTCAAAAGAATTTTTTATTCAAAAAGCTATAGGTTGGATACTGCGGGAATACTCAAAAACAAATCCAGAACTTGTGATTAGCTACGTAGAGAATAATAGTTTGTCGAATCTAAGTAATAGAGAAGCTTTGCTTTGGATTAATAAGAAACGAATTATTACTTGATCCCTTCCAGATTTTATGGTTGCTGGTCATTTGTGTAATGGCGAGTAATTACATTATCATCAGCCTTCAAAATACTTATAATACCTACCAGTGGAGTAAGGAAAATATTTATCAGTACAGCACCCAAAAAACTAATTCGCTTTCCATACGAAAATAGCGAGATAATGATTGATAATGCCATATATATAATTATGTATATCATAATAGTGTTAAACAAAATCAGTACGCAAACTACATACCATAGTTTGTATTGTTCAGATTATCTGAAAAGTACATCCATAACAATTACTTGGTGATTCTAAATCATCCGAAAATGGATAACTATTAAGAAATTTTAAATGTAATTTTTACCAATCCCTCGGTGTCATTTACTATTTTTGCCGGCCAATGAATGTTAGATTACTCACATACTTCCTATCGTTCTTTATTATATCACAAGTATTATTCTCTTGTGGTAATGATATTGAAGAAGACGCAAATGAACCCTATATACCTCTTGTTGATATTAATGATAGTATCTTTTACTATCCTGATAGTATTGTAATTGCTAAGAAAGCGAAAGAACTAGATACTAAATTTACTCGATTAGTAAAGTTAACAGGTTTTAACGGTACTGTGCTTTATGCAGAAAAAGGGCGTATTGTTTTTAAAAAAGCATATGGTCATAAGAATGTTAGAAGAAAGAAAGAAGAACTTTCGACTTCCGATCCATTTCAATTGGCATCAGTTTCAAAGATGTTCACAGGCATGGCAATTATGATACTCAAGAATGATGGTGATATTAATTACGATACGGATATCAGGGAGTATTTGCCGGAATTTCCTTATGAAGGGGTTACATCAAGATTGCTAATGACCCATCGTGCAGGATTACCAAGGTATATGAGTTTGGCTCATGATAAATGGACCAACAAGAAGATCCCAATGGACAATGATGAGATGATGGAATTATTTGTGGAGCATGTTCCCGATATGTATTTTACTCCTGACAATGGATTCCATTATTGTAATTCGAACTACTCAGTTCTGGCCAACATTGTAGAAAGAGTGTCGGGAATGCATTTTGATGAGTTTGTTGATGCCAGAATCTTCACCCCTCTAGGGATGGATAGCTCCTTTGTTTATAATATGAGAGGTGATAGTTCTGTTCCATTATATATTAAGGAGGGAGTCCCTGGATACTACCACAAAGGATGGAGATGGCGTGAAATGACAAATGAATACCTAAATGGTGTGATGGGGGATAAAAATATTTATACTTCTGTGGAAGATCTCTATAAGTATGATAGGGCAATGGATAACTTTAAATTATTACCTGATTCTGTTATTAGTGAAGCTTTTATACCGGGAAGTCCCAAATATTGGAAACGAAAGAATAATTATGGTTTTGGATGGCGTATTAAAGAAGACAGAGATAGTACAGTTTTTCACTTTGGATGGTGGAAAGGATTTCGTACCTTCTATATACGTGATATGAAATATCAGAAAACCTTAATCGTACTTACAAATAAAGATAAAGGACCAGGATCATCACACCTTTGGAATATCATTAAAGCAGATACATTACCCCTCGGAAGAATCAGTGATATTAGATAGGAAAAGCTGGAATCTTATACAAGATTAATCCCAATCATCCAATTCCCAATTATCTAATAACTAATTATCCAATAACTAATTATCCAAAGACCAAAGACCAAAGACTAATTACCAACTCATCCCCCTGTAACAACTAGTTTAAACCCAACTCCGTGAACATTAATTAGCTCAACAGCGTCATCATCTTTTAAGTATTTTCGGAGTTTGGTAATATATACATCCATTGAACGGGCATTGAAATAACTATCATCAAACCAAATTTTATTAAGGGCCACCGTTCGATCTAGAACATTATTCATATTCTCACATAGTAGCTTAAGAAGTTCAGCTTCTTTGCTGGTCAATTTCTGCTCCTTTTCTTCCGTTGTAAGTGTTTGCCTGTTGTATTCAAATGTAAACTTTCCAAATTTGAAATCAGTTTTATTACCATTGGATTCTTTGGCAGTACTTCTTCTTAGAATTGCTTTTATTCTGAGAAGTAATTCTTCCATACTAAATGGCTTAGTTAGGTAATCATCGGCACCAACTTCAAACCCTTGAA
This sequence comes from uncultured Bacteroidota bacterium, assembly GCA_937901015.1. Taxonomy (GTDB): domain Bacteria; phylum Bacteroidota; class Bacteroidia; order Bacteroidales; family F082. The sequence continues at coordinate 3,339 of CALCGQ010000025.1, forward strand.
TCCTATCCTCTTGCATTGCCTTAGCGCTAAGGAACAAAATGGGTATATCCTTGTCAATTTTCCTGATTTTCTTAGCTAGTGTAAAACCATCCATTTCAGGCATCATAATATCAAGTACGCAAAAATCAAACTCTTCTCGTTTGAAAGTTTCATATGCTATTTTTCCATCCTGACAAAGAACTGTAGGATAGCTTTTCGCTTCAAGATATGCCTTAAGAATGTTACCTAGATTTTTATCGTCTTCTGCTAATAGTACGCGTATATTTTCCATGGTGTATTATTTAATAGGTAATTGAATTGTAAATGTGGAACCACTTCCAAGCTCTGAATCCACACTAACTTCTCCATTATGCTGATCAACAATTGCTTTTACATAACTTAGGCCAAGTCCAAATCCTTTAAAATTATGGATATTGCCTGTTGGGACTCTATATAATTTTTCAAATATTTTTTTTCTGTTTGACTTGCTAATACCAATTCCATTGTCCTTTACTCTAATCAGAATACTATTACCGGAGTTTATGGTATTAATAACTATAACAGGAGCTTCGATACAATATTTAATGGCATTATCAAGCAAATTAATGATTACATTGGTAAGATGAATATTATCGCCCATAACTTCATAGTTAGTAGCTAATAGCTGAACTTCAATATTCCCGCCTTTATTTTCTGCGGCCATTCTTTTACTACCGATTGCAATGTTTATAATATCGTGCATATTATTGACAGATGTTCTCAGTTTAAGCTGCCCTTTGTCAATGATTGCTGTTTGTAGAATCTGCTCCGACATTAACCCCAAACGTCCGTTTTCTTCACTTATTACACCTAAGTAATTGTCATAAAGTGATTCTGTTTTCTGTATATCTGAATCCTTAAGTGCCTCACATGCTAGAGCGATGGTAGAAATGGGTGTTTTGAATTCATGAGTCATATTATTAATGAAATCGTTTTTCATTATTGATAATCTCTTCTGTCGGAAAATAGTATAAATACTAAATGAAAAGGATATGATGATGACTAGGAATAGTACTACGGAAACAAGTAATAATATCCATAACTGACTAATAATAAACTTCCTTTCATTGGGGAAAAATATTAGAAGATTGTTTGGGTAGGAATAAAGTGACCCTAGAGTTGGGAGTTCAAAAATGAAACTTTCGCTCAATAGCTCTTCAGGATATTTTCCAGTTTTCTGAAGAATCATCGAATTTGTAGCCGGACTATATATTCCATATTCAAAGGTAGTATTAATATTCTTTTTCTTGAGGCTATACTTTATCATGGAGTTAATTAACTCCTTTTTTGAGTAGTAGAAATTACCAGGATCCCTTTGATTGTAATTAAGATTTAGGTCCCTGTGTATTTTGCTTGCTTTGTTTGATATTTGCAAAAACCTGTCAATATCAGTCTGGCTATTTATGTTTTCGAAATTTTCCAACATTACCTGATTTAAGGAGTCGTAGATATGAAAACTAGTTTGATTCTCCTCGTAGAATTTCTTTTGCTGTTTTATCCTTTCTTCAAGTCTGAGTTTGTCAAGGTTATACACAACTTGTGTAATAGCCTCATCCACATCCTTGACAAAAATGGCATGTTTTAGTTTTACGGCATCTCGAATCCAATATACCTGAATCATCATTAATCCAATTGTAGATATGGTCACAAGGATAATAAATACATAATACGCCCACTTATTCATACAACAAAAGTAAACTATCAAATTATTGATTTACAGCTTTTAACTTTTATTAACAGTTGTTATATTAGGTTAACATTTGCAGGTTTTTATATGGTGTACTTTTGTGTCAGAATTAGTTAATCTACGAATTAACACAAGAGTAATATACTCGAATATTCTGCTTTATTTCATAATTGTTGGTTTTTGAATCCCGCTTCGGCGGGATTTTTTGTTTTTTACTATCAGCCAACAATAATCAGTTTACAATAGATTCCTCTGTTCGCTCCTACGGCAACTCAAGCGGAATGACACGATTTTTGGAATGATGATATTCTTGTTTAGTTGTCTCTTGCTATTCGGATCATTGATAAGAATGAATAATCCATAAAAAGCAAAAAGGCCTGATGAATATTTCCATCAGGCCAGATTATTTGAGTAATATCTTTTAAGATATCTAAAAAGCAAATTTAATTCCTTGAGCAAGAGGTAATTCTGTGCCGTAATTAATTGTGTTTGTTTGACGACGCATATAAGCTTTCCATGAGTCAGATCCTGATTCACGTCCACCACCGGTATCTTTCTCACCACCAAATGCACCACCAATTTCAGCACCACTAGTTCCACTGTTTACATTAGCAATACCACAATCGGAACCAACCTCACTTAAAAACTGCTCTGTTTCGCGCATATTAAGTGTGAATAGTGATGATGATAATCCTTGAGGAACACCATTATTAAGAGCAATTGCTTCATCTATTGTACTATACTTCATTAAATATACAATAGGAGCAAAGGTTTCTTCCTGTACAATGTGATAATGATTTTCTGCTTCAGCAATTGCAGGTACTACGAAATTACCAGATGCAAATTCACCACCTTCAAGCACTTCTCCTCCGAATAATATCTTGCCACCTTCTTTTTGAACCTCAGATACAGCATGCGTAAAGGCATTCACCGAATGAATATCAATTAATGGTCCTACTAAAGTATTTTTATCAAGAGGGTTACCAATTTTTTCGACTATCTGTTTGTATGCATGAAGTAGTTTTTCTTTAACATCATCATATACTTTTTCATGAACAATAACTCTACGAGTTGAGGTACATCTTTGTCCCGCAGTTCCAACTGCACCAAATACAATTGAAGGAATTGCCATTTCAAGATCTGCAGAATCACTAACAATAACTGAATTATTTCCTCCCAGTTCAAGAATGGTTTTACCAAGACGTTGACCTACTATTTGACCAACTCTTTTACCAACAGCAGTTGATCCTGTTACTGAAAACAGAGGAATTCTTTTGTCTGCCAAGAAGTTGTCGCCCAGTACGTTTGACTTGGCAACAATCAGGTTAAATACACCTTCAGGTACGTTTTGTGATCTAAGCACACTTTGAATGATATTCATTGTGGCTATTGCAGTTAATGGTGTTTTTGAACTTGGCTTCCATATTACAACATCACCTGCTATGGCAGCGAGCATAGAATTCCATGCCCAAACAGCTACAGGAAAGTTAAATGAGGTAACTAACCCAACAATCCCTATTGGATGATATTGATCATACATTCTATGGTTTCTTCTTTCCGAATGCATTGTGAAACCATTGAGAAGCCTTGATTGACCAACCGCAAAATCGCATATATCGATCATTTCCTGCACTTCCCCAAGACCTTCCTGATATATTTTACCCATTTCCAAAGCTACCAACATACCAAGGTCACGTTTGTGTTTTCTTAATTCTAATCCAATTAATCGAACAATTTCGCCACGTTCGGGAGCTGGTATTTCACGCCAGATTCCAAATGCTTCCTGTGCTTTCTCAACCACAGTCTCATAATCGGCAAGAGTTGCATTCTTTACTTTAGCAATTTCCTCACCATCAATTGGAGAAACAGAAGTTGTTATATCGCCCTTAGTATTTAGCCAATTGGTACCAGTTGTAACACCTCTGTTTATGTCAATTATACTTAAGCGGTCTAGTAATTCGCTTTTGTTAAATTTTATTGCGTTCATTACTTTTTCAGTTTTTTACTTTTATTTAAATCAGTTTGAATAATTATTTAATCTTCCATAAATGGATATTTGTAGCTTTCGGCTGGAAGAAAACATTCTTTGATTGTTCGTGGGCTTACCCATCTTAACAAGTTCAATTTTGAACCAGCTTTATCATTTGTTCCTGAACCACGAGCTCCTCCGAAAGGCTGCATGTTAACAACAGCACCTGTTGGCTTATCGTTTATGTAGAAGTTTCCAGCAGCATGGTTTAACTTTCTTATAACATCTTGGATAATGTATCTATCCTTTGAGAATATTGAACCGGTTAAGGCATAAATTGATGTATTGTCCACAAGCTCTACCACCTCATCAAAATCTTTTGGTTCGTATATGTATATTGTAAGTACGGGTCCGAATAACTCTTCTTCCATAGTTACATAATGTGGATCTTTTGTAAGAATAATTGTTGGCTCAACAAAATATCCTTTACTCATATCATAATTACCCCCATGGATTATCTCAACTGAGTCATCTTTTTTAGCTGCATCAATATAGCTTGCAAGTTTATTAAATGAAGCTTCGTCAATAACTGCATTTACGAAATTGGAGAAATTTTCAACGGTACCCATAGTAATGGAGTCCATGTCGCATTTTATTTCATATAGTACTTCTTCCCACATTGAACTAGGAATATAAGCACGAGATGCTGCAGAACACTTTTGTCCTTGATACTCAAAAGCACCTCTTGTTAAAGCAGTTGCCACTTGACGTGGATTTGATGATTCGTGTGCAAGAACAAAGTTTTTACCACCTGTTTCCCCAACTATTCTTGGATATGATCTGTATTTATGAATGTTATTTCCAATTTCTTTCCAGATATTTTGGAATACCGATGTTGATCCTGTGAAGTGGATTCCTGCAAAGTCACGATGTGAAAATATTACTTTACCCGCGGCTGGACCGCTTACATAAATAAGATTGATAACACCATCAGGTAAACCAGCTTCCATAAATATTTCCATAATAATAGAAGCAGAGTAGATTTGAGTATTTGAAGGTTTCCATACAATAGTATTGCCCATCAATGCTGGTGCAGAAGGCAAGTTTCCTGCGATTGCAGTAAAGTTAAATGGAGTAAGCGCAAATACAAAACCTTCAAGGCCACGTTGTTCGAGGCGATTCCAGATTGTTTCATCGGAATCCGGTTGATCGTTATATATTTCAGTCATGTACTGAACATTAAACCTTAAGAAGTCCGCAAGCTCACATGCTGCATCGATTTCTGCTTGATGTACGGATTTAGACTGACCTAACATCGTGGCTGCGTTAATCCTAGCACGATATGGTCCTGAAATCATACCGGCAGCTTTCAAAAAAATCGATGCTCTCTGTTTCCATGATAATGAAGCCCAACTATTTCTTGCTTTAAGTGCGGCATCAATTGCTGCCGAAACATGACTTTCATCACCTCTGTAATAATGCCCAAGAATATGCTTATGCTCATGTGGAGGATGGATTGAAACTTTCTTATCAGTACGAACTTCTTTTCCATTTATAATCATTGGAATATCAGCCTCATATGATTTTGCGCATTTTATTGCCTGGATTAGCTTTTCCCTTTCAGGTGAACCGGATTTGTATGATAATACGGGCTCATTTTTAGCTGGTGGTACAAAAAATAAACTCTGTTGCATGGTATTATAATTGATTTAGTTAATACTTCCGATATGTTAATGTTTTCATATCGGTTGCAAAAGTATTAATATTATTTATAATGATTATAAAAAAGACACTTAAATCTTTTATTATAATAGCTTAATAGATGGAATGTTTAAATGAGCAGATAAAATTACTGGCTATAGTGGCCAATAATTGATAACATGTTAGTTGCCAAATACGTAAACGGCAAAGAGATTAAAGCTTCTGTTCTTATTTTTTGTGCCATCGTCAGTATATGCAGATATGTTGGCTAATCCAAGGTTATAGTTCATTCCGAATTGAAAAACGCTAATGTTTACTCCCGCGCCAATGGACATACCAAAGTCAAATCTTTTTAAATCATCATTATTGCCATCAGATCCCCAATCGATTGATACAGTAGTACTACCTGACTTTAATCTTCCTCCAAGACCAAATCCAAAATAAGGGCCAAGTAATCCAAAGACGCCAATATCACTAATCTCGAAATTAGCCTTGGCCATGATAGGAATTTCCGTATAGAACAAAAAGCAATTTACTTTAGTACTACTGGAAGAGGTTTTGTAATTAAATCCTTTTGATGTGAAAAGAAGTTTGGCTTGAACTGAAAACATATCAGTTATTGGCATCTCAGCAACTCCTCCAATGTTAAATCCAGGTGCAATCTTGTAATTATTGTCTTTTCCATCATCATCCTTTTCAAGCATACTTGAAAAATTGAAACCTGCTTGGACACCAAATGATTGTGCTTGAACTTGTGATACAATTGCAAGTGTAATAATGAATAAAGTAGTTAATCGTTTCATCTTTTATTGATTTAATAACTCTTACTCGTATGGCTTTTCAGTATCGCCCCGTTTTTGGTGGTTTCCGGACTCCACATATCATCATTCAGCAAACAATGCCAGAATAGATCATAGTTTTTTGTAAGGCCTGATATAACTGGTGTTTGGGCATATATTCCAGCTATAGATTACCAAAAGTAATAAATTGGATTGAAAGATCATATAATTACATGAAATTTTATGACCAAAAAAAACTCCTCTCAAATTAATGAGAGGAGCCAGAAATAAGTATTAGCCACTAATTATTGTGTAACTACCATATAACTCCATGGTGTTAGATCGAAATTAGTATTACCATCGATTACAATATCCTTTCCTGTGAATGCATCGGTGAAGTTTCCCTTTATTGTATTATCATCAAAACCAAAAGACTGAGCTTCGTTACTCATGTTGATAATTGTGATTACTTTATTACCATCTTTTTCGCGAATACTTGCAAATACATATTGGTTTGATCCATCTCCAAGACGTGTCATACTGCCACCCATCTCAGCATTCCATAAAGCTTTATTTTCTTTCTTAAGATTATTCAGCTTTCTGTAAAGACTAGCATTTACAAGATTATCCCAATTAATTGTGTCTTTTTCAAAAAATCTAAGTCGCTTGTCGAGTCCAGCTTCTTGTCCACTATAAACCAATCCCATACCTGGAACTGTATATGAAAGGATAGCCATTGCTTCACCAGCATCACCCATACGCTCTTTTACTGTTCCATTCCATGAATTTTCATCATGATTTGATGTGAAATACATTCGGTAAGCATCAGCAGAATATACTGAATCGTTCCACATAAAATAGTCCCAAATGTCGTTGGCATTCTTTTTGCCTTTGGCGATATCATTCATGATATGATGTAGTTTCCATCCATAGTTCATGTCAAAACCTTTACGAAGCAAGTCTGGGTTATCTTCATCTTCTGCTAGCATAAATACTGGTTTAATGGAGGTCATCTCATCGCGTGCACGATCCCAGAAATCGGTTGGTACCATACCAGCAACATCACAACGGTATCCATCAATATCTGCTTCTGAAATCCAAAATTTTAAGGCATCAATCATTGAATCACGCATGGCAGGAACCCCATAATCAAAAGCAATAACATCCGTCCAGTCAAATGGTGATACAAAGTTTCCCTTATCATCACGTTGGTACCAATCAGGATGTGTTGTTGCCCATTCATTATCCCATGCACTGTGGTTTGCAACCCAGTCTAGAATAACGAACATACCCAGTTTATGAGCTTCAGCAACAAGGTTTTTCAAATCTTGAATATTACCAAACTCAGGGTTGATATCTTTGTAATCTCTTACAGCATAATAGCTTCCCAATGATCCTTTTCTGTTTAATTCTCCAACTGGAAAAACCGGCATTAACCACAAAATATCAACTCCCATTTCCCGTAGTCTTGGCAAGTGCTCCTGAAATGCCGTTATGGTTCCCTCATCTGTGTATTGACGAATATTAACTTCGTAAATGTTTGCGTTCTTACTCCAATCTAATTGCATTGATTCTGAATTTTCGTTTTGATTATCTTTTTTTGTTTGCTCCGAATTACAAGCCACAAGTAGCGCTATTAAAAGTACTAGTAGGGCCGGCGAAAATAATTTATTTTTTAACTTATTCATAATATTGATTTTATATCTGGTTTTCTTAATTATTTATTTGTTTGATTGTTACCTTATTACCATCCCATAGGAAGTTAATTATCCAGCGTTCATTTTTGCTATCAAAATAGTATCCAATATTAGATTCTGAATGTGAAGATGTAATTTCAAGTTGTTCATTATTAATTTTAAATGACCTTACTTGTGATTTATTGATCCCTATTATTTCCAATTTGATTCTTCGCACTAATGGTTCATCTGAATAGCCATCACCTTGATTGTTAAATGTATAATGGGTTTCCTTTTCGTCAATAACTGATCTTTCCATTAACAATAATCTATATTCACCTTTGTCAATCGTCCCAAATGTGGCACCATCATCATCAAACAAAGTATAACTATTAGTTTTATTTGAGGGATCAAAATAGTAAGCTAATGTAAGCTCCTCAGTGGAATAATAATCTGTGGAACTGTGATACTGAACCATGGGTATAAATGAGCCGGCTCGAACATAGATTGGAATGGTTTCAAGAATTATTTTTTCTGTAATTGTTCTATTACCAGAAGTAATACTATTCGTCCAGAAATTATACCAGTTTGCTCCCTCTGGCAAATATACCTCTTTGGTTTCCTGACCTCTAACAACAATAGGTGAAATCAATAAATCGTTTCCAAACATGTATTGTTCATTAACCTCGTATGCTGTTGAGTCTTCAGGAAACTCATAAAACATTGGCCTAACGATTGGGTAACCATGTATATTTGCTTCAGCACCCAGAGTATAAATATATGGCAGAAGCTTGTATCTTAGTTTCATAAAGTTTCTGACAATGTTCTTTGTAGTATCATTAAAATATACTGGTTCTGATGGAATTCCTGAACCGTGAGGACGCAGAATGGGAGAGAAACATGCCATCTGTAACCATCGCGTATAAAGCTCGTTATCCTTTGCTCCTTGTGCGAAGCCTCCTGCATCAGAATGAATCATTGGTAATCCACATAAGCCCATATGGATTAACAAAGGTATTTGAGCTTGTAATCCACCCCAACTCCTTGAAACATCACCCGTCCATGGATATATAGAATAACGTTGTGAACCCGCAAAGCCTGCTCTGTTAAGGTTGAATAATCTACGGTTGGGATAATCTTTTCTGAAATTTTCAAAAAGTGCTTTGTGCCAATAATGTCCATATATATTGTGAACTTCATCGGCTGTTCCATTAACATGAATTTGATCAGCAGGATGGTTTTCAGGTTCACCAAGATCTCCCCACCAACCTTCTACACCAATCTCCATTTGTTTTTTATACTTTGTCCAAAACCAATTACCTGCCTCAGGTTTGAAGATGTCCAGAAGTGCGCCATGACCAAAGTAGAATTCCTTATTAACATATGAATTACCATTGGTGTCGTGTGCGAGAATATTTAGGTCGTCAGCTATCATAAAATTATCGAGTGAATCCAGGATATATGGTTCGGTGATTAGTATGGTTTTGACACCTTTTTTTCTAAGGTTTGAGATCATTAATTCTGGATCTGGCCAATTGGGTTTGTACCAATCCAACCTTCCCATTGTACCAATCAAGCTATCTCCAAACCAATACAAATCAATAATCATAGCATCTAGAGGGAAATCTTCCTTTAATGTCAGGTTAGCAATTGAGTCGGTTTCATATTGAGTCCTGTAACCCATCCTTGATTGCAAATTACCAAATGCCCATCTCGGAGGTAAGGGTTGAAAACCTGTTAGTTCGGAGTATTTTCTTGAGATGATCTTGAAATTACTTCCAGCCACAACAACATATTTCATATTGCCACCAATGGCTGCCAATTCTAAAATTCCATTTTCAGATTCCCCAACATCGGCATAACCTTTTTGTGGATTATCAAATAATAGTAAGTATTTATTTGATGAAACTACTAAAGGTACTGAGTAATTGAGGTTTAATGCACCAATTTCATATCCATATTTTGGTCTGTTGTAAAGATTATACTTACTTCCAACCAAGTCAATACCATTTGATCGTTCTCCCAAACCAAATAACTTCTCATTATCACCTATTTTAAACCTGAGACCATCAGTATCAGATCTTCTAAAAAACCCCTTTTCCTCCCGAACAATAGTATCATTATTGTAAATAAAGGCTATGTAATATGGGTTTTTGTGTATTGCCAATGATAAGCTATCAGTATTAATCCTTAGCCATTTATCGTTTTCGATTATTGAATAATAAGGTTTTTGAGGTTCTAGGATTATTGAGTGTGAGGGCTCAGGATTAGCTAGGGTTTTTGGATAATGATTAATTCCAAAAGTGTTTTTATTGTAGGGAGTTATTTTAGTTATTCCATGGTCCGTAAGAATATCAATAACACTATCTCTATCAAGATAAGATTGGTATTCTCGAGATTCAAAAACATACTCCTTTTTAACTTCAGGAGGTGGTGAATAACCTCCTACTGGAAGGAAAATATCCTCATTTTTTGCAGTTTTGCCAACACGGCCACCGGCCATATCTCTGAATACAAAAGCAAGTTGCTGCACATTTTCATCATCTCTAATATCATAGTATGACTTTATTACAAACTTGAATTCATGTAGATCATTTCCAATGGACTTCATCTTTGTTCTTGAATCATCCTCTCCCCAATTTCCCACTATGTGTTTCCAGTCACCACCATCAATACTTCTATCCGTAATAGCTCCTGTATGAAAGTAAACCGGTCCATCAAATCCTTCCAAAGACTTATTTCCGGAGTTTGCATTGAATGTTAAAACAACGGTATCATCTATGGATGGGTTTTCAGGTGTTAACCAAGCAACCTGAGCAATAGCTCCTGAATAAAATAATGCAATGAGTAGAAAAGATATTATTGAATGTCTATATGTCATGTTATTATTTTCTTAATCCTCGGTGATTTGTCAATTCGATAATCAATGGTGTTTTTGCAGGTATTTCAATGGTATTTAAATCATCCCATCCTTTTCGGTTTAATACACTTCTCCCTTTATTATGGTCTCCAATGTCTTTGGCAAATCTGGTCATGTCAACTTGTTTACTTTCCTTGTTATTATTGAGAATAACCATTACGGTATTATCTTTATATTTTCTGAAGTATACATATACTCCATCTTCAGGTATATAGTGAGTGAGGTCTCCATATTGAACCGTTGGATTTGTTTTCCTCCAGTTAAGTAGCCTTCTCATAAAGTCATATGCTTCATTCTGTTCTTCAGTTCTTCCTTCCCTTGTGAAAGCATCTCTTTCGTCACCTTCCCATCCCCCAGGAAAATCTTTTCTTATGTCACCATGACCTTTATGTTCTAATCCTGTCATGAGAATTTCAGTACCATAATATATTGAAGGAATCCCTCTTGTTGTCATCATGAATGCCATGGCAAGTTTATAATTATTTATGTCTTCCTTTACCTTAGTATAGAATCGATCACCATCATGATTATCAGCAAATGTTACAATATTTTCTGGTGTTGAATACACATAATCCTGAGATATTACTTCATATAATTGAGCAGTTCCAGTATTCCAACCTTCTGATTCATTAAATGCTTTGCTTATGGCATACATAAGTGGAAAGTCGAAAACATTTGTAAGATTCGACTTATATCCATCTTTGTTTGTGTTATTGTCCATCCAATATGCAACTGCTTGTGGTTGAGGGAGCCATGCTTCTCCAACAACATTGAAGTCGGGGTATTCCACAAGTACTCTTCTCATCCATTCTGCCATAAAATCCTTATCAGGATATGGGTATGTATCCTGTCGTATACCATCTAGTCCTGAATATTCAATCCACCAGATACTATTTTGAATAAGGTAATTGGCAAGGTATGGATTCTTTTGATTGAGATCTGCCATAGTCTTGTCAAACCAACCCTTTACCATCTTGTTAAAATCATAATCTGAAACATGAGGGTCACTTACAGCTCCACCTCTGTAGTTTGATCGGGTAAATTCAGGCCACTCATTATACCAATCTTTCATTGGCATATCATCTTTCCAATAATAGTTTGTGCCAATATGATTGAATATCATATCCATAATAACTTTAATGCCCTTTGAATGAGCCGACTTTATAAACTCTAAATACTCATCATTGGTTCCATATCGTGGATCAGTTTTGTATAGATCTGTTACAGCATAGCCATGGTATGAATAATTAGGCATGTTATTTTCAAGAGTAGGGTTAAGCCAAATTGCAGTAATTCCTAATTCTGACAAGTAATCTAATTTGTTACTGATACCTTGTATATCACCACCGTGTCGGCCATTGGGATTTGATCGATCAGATTCTTCAAGCATATCAGGAATATTATCGTTATCAGGGTTCCCATTGCTAAATCGATCGGGCATAAGTAAGTAGATTACATCCGAATTATCAAAGCCCTTATGCATATTTGGTGAATTCTTCCTTTCCCTTAACTCATATTCGTATTCAGCCTTAACTTTTTTGCCATCTTTAAAATTAATAGTAAAGGTGCCGGGTAAAGTGGTTTTGGATATGTTGAGGTTAATAAACATGTAATTTGAGTTCTCAACCAATATCACTTCTTTGATATTTACTCCCTCGTATTCAATAACCGGTTTGGTGGTTCCAATATCATTACCATGAACCATCAATTGTAGATTAGTATTTTCCATGCCAACCCACCACATAGGCGGATCAATTCTGTCAAGATCAATGGAAGAGGCATATATGTTAGTATTGATTAAGATAATGATGCTGACTAGAAAGTGTTTCAGTAAAAGTTTCATATAATTATAAATCTTAGAAATAGTAGCAATTGGATTAAAAATCAAAAATATAATAAAACAATTGTTTGAAGAAGTGATTGTTAAGATAAATGATCAAACACTATTGATTATCTGTTTATGGGAAAAGATACAAATCTCTTATTCCAATGCAATCGATTGATACAAATGTACAGCAAAAGTTCTATAGTAATAATTATTTTTATGTGTGATTTCAATGCTATTCCGTTTATTGGGAGCTTTCTTTTGTAGTACCTTTGCGACTTCAATGTGAAAATCACTAACCATGAATAATAGTTTGTTATTACACGATTACTGGAAACAACTCTACCCTGAGTTATCTTCTCAGAAACTGGATGAATTTTTATCATCATTGCAACCTCGGAAAGATGATCACCTTCCAGATGATTGGTATAAGGATGCAATTGTTTATTCACTTTATGTTGATTTGTACAATGTTGATTTTAACGGACTGGCTGATAAACTGGATTATATCCAGAATCTTGGTGTAAATTGTTTGTGGTTATTACCTGTCCTTGAGTCGCCAATGCGTGATGCTGGATTTGATATTAGCAAGTATGATCGCATCAGGCCTGAGTTACTAGGGTTAGCACCTGAAAGCACTAAGGAGGATCAGGAACTTGTTTTTGGCAGTTTCTTGAAGGAAGCACATAACAGGGGTATTAGGGTTATTTTTGATGTTGCAATTAATCATACATCCGATGAGCATCCTTGGTTTATTGAATCAAAAAGGAAAGTTGTAAACGAGTTTAGTGATTTTTACATTTGGAGAGATAAGCCAAACGAATATTTGGACGCAAGATTATTGTTCAAAGGTATTGAGGATTCTAATTGGGAAAAATACGAGGATAGATATTACTTCCACAGATTCTTCAGTTTTCAACCCGACCTAAATTATAGAAACCCAGATGTGTTGCTTGCAATGACAAGAAATATGCTTTACTGGCAATCAGTTGGCATTGATGGTTTCAGAGCTGATGCAATTCCTTATTTGTGGAAAGAAGATGGCACAGATTGTGAAAATCTTGATCTTACCCATACTATAGTTAAATTCTTTAGGGCCGCATTGGATTATGTAAATCCTGGAACATTGCTACTTGCTGAGGCTTGTCAGAAGCCTAAGGAGGTAGTTAAATACCTAGGTGATAATGATGAATGTCATGCGGCATATCATTTTCCTTTAATGCCGATGATATTTAAGTCAATTGCAAAAGGTGATTCACAGCCAATTAGAAATACTCTAAGTAGTGATGTAACACCAGAGATAGGCCAGGAAAACCAGTGGTTTAGTTTTTTAAGGGTTCATGATGAATTGAGCCTTGAGTTAGTATATGTAAGTGAAGAAGACAGAAAGTATATCCATGAGAGCTACTGCCATAATCCAAGTTGGAATTTTAGAGTTGGTGAAGGAATTTCAGCCCGACTTTCTGAGTTAATGAACAGGGATATTAATAAGATCTCACTTGCATATTCAATTATGCTCACATTGTTAGGAACACCAGTAGTATACTATGGAGACGAGTTTGGTAAATTAAACGACGAGAAATACTATAACGAGCAGATTAAATTAACCGGTAAAGATGATACACGATTTTTTGTTCGAGGTAGAATTGATTGGGATGAACTTGATGCTAATTTAAAGGATGAAGATAATTTCCATTCTCAAGTTTATAAAATTATCAGTAGTATGCTAAATACCAGAAAGGATCATTCAGCATTTGGTAGAGGTGACCTGGATTTTGTTAATGTGTTGAATGCAAAAGGAGAACAAGAAAATAAGGTGTTGTCATATTTCAGAACTCATGGTGATGAAAAGATTCTGGTTATTAATAATTTAAGTTCTGAAAAATTAGTCCTTAGCAATCCTTTGCCCGAGAATAATTTGGCTGTATTAAATATGAATAACTTCTTGATGGATGATGATAGTATTGTTCTTCAACCCAATGGTTTTGTTTGGTTTCTTGTGGTTTAATTAACTGAGATCATCTCTCCTTGGATAGAAATTGTTTGTGAGAGTGCATTTTGTCCTAGTATTGCCTTATGTTTTACAATAACAGAAATTGCAATAATTTATTAAACATTACAAGTGATCAAAAAGAGCGTAGGCCAGAAAGAATGTCGGCGGGCCAGCGTTGGCCTTAGCGATGGGTAGCATTATTCTTTCTTGATTTTTTGACTACTTTTTTATCAAGAAAAAAGTAGTAAGAATAAAAACACTTTTCTCTTTAACAACTAGTTGCTATCTTAGTTTAAATGTGTTTTTTTCTTCACCCTAATTTTGTTTATACATTTCCGTAAAATCAGTTTATCCATTACTTCCATATTCTTTTTTCTTTATTGCATAAGTTGAAATAACTGCAACCAGTAAGGAAACGATAAAGGTTAATAGTCTTGATGTAATTATCTTATCCATGCCGGTACTAATCCATATTATGGTAAATACAAGACCTGAAATAATTGTTAGTAGAGCAGGTATGCCATGATACTTTTTCCAAAAAAGGGTGAGTAGAATTACAACCGAGAATGTTGATCCAATTCCTGCCCATACATAACCTACAATTGTATAAATCATTTCCCCGGATGAGTAATATGCCAATACTAGAGCCACAAGCGAAAGTATACCAGTAATGATTCGGGAATATCTTAATGAGCTATTTGGACTAATTTTCTTTCCTTTAAAGAATATGGGTTTAACAATATTATCACTTAATTCAGTTGATGATAGTATCAATAAAGAATTAGCTGTGGAAATTATTGCAGCTAAAACTCCTGTTATTAAGATTCCTGCAACAACAGGATGGAAGATAGTTGTAAGAACTTCAGGCATTACTGTTTCCTGGTCTTTAAGGCCTTGGGGACCAAATATTGCTATCCCTATCCAGCCAATGAGCAAAGCTCCTATATATGCAATTATTGTCCATATTACTCCAATATTTCTTGCTTTTCTAGCTTCTTTGGCATCTGTTATGGCCATAAACCTCATACTTAATTGAGGTTGTCCTCCCAAGTAACCAAAAAACCATGAAAATGCGCCTGCAATAATAATTCCTGTTCCAAGTCCACTAACCACGTTACCCATATTTGGGAAAATATTTCCAAGGAAAGTACTTAGAGGTGAATCGT
The DNA here is from genome assembly GCA_937901015.1 of uncultured Bacteroidota bacterium. Lineage (GTDB taxonomy): Bacteria > Bacteroidota > Bacteroidia > Bacteroidales > F082. Next base: position 19,073 of record CALCGQ010000025.1, read on the forward strand.
CTGTCATTACTGCTCCTCCTGTAAGAGTTGAATACGATTCTCCTGCTTTGTTCAGGGCATCTCCAATATTCATTGCATAAAGTGTTCCTTCAGGTTGACTTAATAAATAGTTAATCCCAGCGATTGGTGCAATTATTAAGGTGATTATCATAATTATGGCCTGAACAACATCAGTATAAGTCACACTTCTGAAACCTCCATAAATTGTATAAGGAATAACAAGTCCTACAATTATTAGCATACCCCAAAATTTCTCAATTCCGAAAAGGTTTTCCAATGTTTTACCACCACCAATAAACTGTGCACCAACATAAAAGAAGAAAAAGAATACAATTGTTGAACTGCTAACTATTCTTAACCATTTTCCAACTTCTCCATGACTCTTAGCAATATAGTCTGTAAAGGTATCAACCTCATATTTCTCGGCCTCATTTCTCAATCTCCAGGCCAACACTATCCAAGCAAACAGGATTCCTGCTACACACCCAACTGCTGTCCATATTTCCAACAGACCAGTTGCATAAGCAGCCCCTGGTAGCCCAAGCAATGCCCATGATGATTCGCCAGTAGCACGTTCTGATAATGCTGCTACCCATCCGGGCAGTTTCCTTCCTGCAATTGCGAAATCGGAGCCGGTTTTAACTTTCCGACCCTGATAGAATCCTAAAAGAATTATAAAAGCCATGTAGGCTATCATCACAAGAAGCATCTGTGTTTGATTCTCCATCAAAGTTTTTTTAAGGGTAAAAAATCAGGTAACAAAGCTAATAAGAATAATTATTAGGTAATTCTGATTAATCAATAAAAACTGCTATCTAGTATAATTATATAACAAATGTTTCATTTTATCTTATCCAATATTACATATGTAGTGATTCCAAAGTTAGATGTATGGTTATATTTGCTTAACCAAATTATATTAAATGAAAACGGTTAATACTGAAGTATTCTCAAATGATGAATGCTGGGGAATTCAAATAAACGGTTTATCTCATTGCAATACCATTAGCTGCAGGTGGCAAAGTTTATCTGCTTGTGAAGGTGTTAATATTATCAAAACTGGCTATAACTCTAAAGGATATAAAGTTGGTAAAGTTGGAGTCGATTTACAGATTTCAAGGAAATAATAAGAGTTAATACAACAGGCCATAATTATTTATATTTTTAGATATTAATAACTGATATCAAATATTTGCTGTATAGTTTGATTATCAGAATTATAGCTACTAGTTTTTTTTTAATGGAACGAATTACCTTATTTGCTGATGTGTTACTACCCCTTCCAATAGAGGGTGCTTTCACCTATAGGGTTCCATTTGAATTAAATGAGTTTATCAAAGTAGGGCAGAGGGTTAGCATACAATTCGGCCGTAAGAAAATATATGCTGGTTTAGTTAAGAAACTGCATCAGATTGTACCTCAGGATCATGTCCCTAAATATATTATCACACTACTCGACGAAGAACCTATCGTTGCTAAAATTCAATTCCGATTTTGGGAATGGATGGCATCCTATTATATGAGTACCGAAGGAGAGGTGATGAATGCTGCGCTACCAACAGCTTTTAAACTTGCCAGTGAGTCAAAGGTTGTATTATCACCAATATTTACGCCTGATACAGATGTGCTAAATCAATTTGAATTTCAAATTACTGAAGCACTTTTGGAAAGAAAGAAGCTCACCGTTGATGATATTTCCAAACTAGTAGGATATAGTAAGGTATTACCCATAATAAAGACAATGATCGAAAATAAGATTGTTGTTATGGAAGAAGAGCTTAATGAGGTTTATAAACCCAAAACTGAAAAGTTGATTTTTCTTTCAGAAGCAATTATGGATGATAAAAATCTCGGCGACCTTATGGATAATCTTGGTAAAAGAGCTCATAAACAACTAGAGTTGCTAATGTCGTTTATATCAATTGTGGGAATGCCGCTTACCAAGGAAAGTTCAGTAAGTAAGATGGAATTGATAAACCATTCAAACGGCAGTGCTCCTGCTTTAAAGTCATTGATTGACAAAGAGGTTTTTATTCAGATTAGTAAGCAGATCAGTAGATTCGATGCCTACAGTAAAAGTAATCTAAATGGAGAGGTTGAACTCAGCGAGCATCAACTATTAGCACATGATAGTATTGTTAAGTCATTCGAATCACAAAATGTTGTACTGTTGCATGGAGTAACTTCCGGTGGAAAAACAGAGGTGTATATTAAGCTTATTGCAGAAGCTATTAAAAGTGGGAAACAGGTTCTTTATCTATTACCGGAGATTGCTCTTACTACCCAAATTATCTCCCGTTTACAAAAGTATTTTGGTGATAATGTTGGTGTTTATCATTCCCGATACAGTCAAAATGAGAGGGTTGAAGTTTGGAATAATATTGCCAGAATTGATAACGACAACATTCATAATGAATTTAAGATTATTCTGGGTCCAAGATCATCTCTATTTCTACCTTTTGATAACCTAGGACTAATTATAGTTGATGAAGAACATGATAGTTCCTACAAACAGTATGATCCATCACCCAGATATAATGCTAGGGATGCTGCCATATATTTAGCCACATTACACAATGCAAAAGTTCTGCTTGGTTCTGCTACTCCCTCTATTGAAAGCTATTTTAATGCCCAATCAGGTAAATACGCACTGGCAGAAATAACAGATCGTTATAGTGGAGTAAAACTTCCCAAGATTACAGTTGTTAATCTAAAGGAAGAATCGAAACGCAGAATGATGAAGTCGCATTTTTCATCTGTATTGATGAAAGAACTAGATGTTGCTCTCAATAATAAAACTCAGGCAATATTATTTCAGAACCGGAGAGGTTTCTCACTTCGGATAGAGTGCGATGTATGTCATTGGGTTCCTGAATGTAAACACTGTGATGTTACCCTTACCTATCATAAATACAGTGAATTAATAAAGTGCCATTATTGTGGGTATTCAACCACCGTTCCTCCCATCTGCCCTGATTGCGGTAATACAGGACTTAAGATGCAGGGATTTGGGACTGAAAAAGTAACTGAAGAATTATCTCTACTTCTGCCAGAGGCTAGTATCGACAGAATGGATTTAGACACAACGAGAGCTAAAAATGCCTTTACGAGGATAATTACTGATTTTGAAGATAGGAAAACTGATGTTCTTGTAGGTACACAGATGGTAACTAAAGGTCTTGATTTTGATAATGTTCAGGTTGTTGGAATATTGAGTGCTGACAGTATGTTAAGTTTTCCTGATTTCAGAGCACATGAAAGAAGCTTTCAGCTGATGCTTCAGGTTAGTGGCAGATCGGGAAGAAAAGATAAGCAGGGAAATGTTGTGATTCAGGCTTGGAAGCCAGATCATCAAATACTCAGGGATGTGGTTAATCATGATTACCTAAGTATGTACAATAGAATCTTGGGTGAAAGGAGTAAATTCAACTATCCGCCATATTATAGAATTATCATAGTCAGGATGAAACATAGAAAACCTGATATTATTAATGAAGCATCAGCGATTTGCACAAAAGATCTTAGATCGAAATATGGGAAACTTGTGTATGGGCCTGAATATCCATTGGTTGGACGTATTAGAAATTTCTACATTAAACAAACGATGATTAAAATCCCAAAAGGGATGAACCTTAAGGAAGTTAAAAAGGATATATATGATTCGGTTGTCAGAACAAAAACCAATGCTGGATTTAAGTCGGTTATATTCCAATTTGATGTTGATCCTCAGTAGGGAATCAAAAAGTAGAACACTCCGCTTTTAGTGTTCACGCTAAAAGATTATCATCAAGATTCTTCAATGCATAAAAAAAACCGCTATCCAGGATATGAATAGCGGTTTGTGGTTAATGATTGTGAATTATTATTTTGTTACTAATACTTTCTTAGTAATAACTTGATTGTTCATTTGAATTTTCACAAAGTAAATTCCTTGTTGCATATCTGCAGAACTAAATTGGATGGTATGTGCACCATTGCTAAGTTCTCCATTATGTAGGTCTGCAACTTTCTTACCCAATAAATCAAATACAGATACCATAACATTACTTGAGTTAATTAGGTTGAACTCAATGTTGGCATTATTAGTAATTGGGTTAGGGTGAATAGAAATATCTTCTGCTGTCATTTCTTCTTCAATATCAACAATCATACCTCTTGCAAGGTCAGCCATTGCTGAATAAGTGAAGTCATTACCTTCCCAAATAATTTCATTATCCTCATCAGTAATTAGATAAAACCCACCTGATAATCCTTGACCGGAAGCATCATTTAAATATAGTGAATAACATCCAACTTCAGGAAGAGAAACTGGTGAAATCTGGAAACCTGTATTGGTATATGGTCCGCCTTCTGCAACAATAGCACCTTCACTATCTGTGATATTCCATGTTACATCTCCAGGATTAGCATCGATTTTTACACCGAAGTTGATATTTTCAGGGAAGTTTTGAGATCCGTATCCTGTACTGTTGAAGTGGTCGTTTTGAGGTAGTTGATCTTGTTGGCCATTCGGCATAACACTTTCAATACTAACAACATTATTATCAGTAGCTGTAAACTCAATAATTGGTAATTCCACAACCTCAAAATCCAATTGATTTAAGTTACCTGTCCATGAATGAGTCATTTCATCACCACCATTTACTGAATAAACGAAATCAAGACTAGTTAGAGCAATTTCACCGTAGTTTTTAAGTGTTACTACAGGAGTCATCTCATTTGAGCAAAATGTCTGAGGAACAAGGGCTGAATAAATAGCAGCATCATAATCATTGGATTCCATAAATGTTATATCTCCGGCAGTGTTGCCGCTAACAACTTCTTGGTTAGTTTCTGTTACATAAGCAAGTATTTCAAGATCTTCCAATATTACATCAACATCATAAAAGTCCATGGGAAGTTCATAAGCAAAAGTATTTGAATATAGAGAACCTTCTGTTGTTTCAGTGATTTCAACACCCCATTGTCCTGTTAAGAAATGACGGAGCATGTGCATGTGCTTATAATTATTTCCTGCACCTCCACCAGTTTGAGGTCCATAAATATTATTTTGAGTAATTGCAACATTGAGTTTGTTAGTTGATTCAGGGCTATCACCTGTGTAATAAACCTCAACTTGAACAATAAGCTGACGTGTAGATGTTACTATTGTAGCCTCGAGACCTACATTTAAATAACTAGCTTCACCCATGATAATATTTGCAGCAGAACTCCATCGATTTCTACTCATGGCTGTTCCAGTTCCTTGTGACCAGCCTGGGAATAAGTGACGATTAACAGTTCCTGCAGGATAACCAGCAACGCCAGCTTGTCCGTCAATTGCACCTCCCCATTGTGTTCTGTAATCAGGTTCAGAACCTGAAGGCACAGCAAAAGACCCAGAGTGGATATTAATTAAAAAAACATCATCCGGATTTGCATTCTGGATTCCTTGGGCTATGGCATGTCCGTCTGGGCAAAATACACAGTGTATGCCTGTAAACTCCTCAAGAATAACGTTTTTATTCTCAGGATCAGTACCAACTATATTCTGAGCCAAAATGGCTGTTGTAGAAAATAGTAATACAAAAAATAGAGTAGTAAATTTTTTCATAGTTATCATTATTTAATTTTAAATTTCAAGATTTGACAAGCAAAGGTAATATTAATTTACACAAAAAATTTTTACAAAATGGACGATAACGCATCCTTTTACATACAACCTGACAGTATTAGGCCTTTTCCGGTTGTCCTATTAACAACTATTTAACAATAATTGTTTTCATGATTTAACATTTAGTACCAAAATTATTATTATTTATTCTTGATTATTAGATCATTAAAAATCAATTATATAAACTGGTCTAATAATTTTATTCAGGCAACCTATTGTAATAAGAAACTGTCATATTATTCGTAAAAGCAGTTATTAGTAAATTATTTGTCCAATAATTATTATTTTTGCAAAAAGGTTTGGTATAGTATTTGTTTAAAATTATGTAAAATTAAATTATAACTATGAAAAAAATATTACTTTCAATCGCGGTAATTTTAGTTACCATTTTCTACACTAATGCACAGTCTTTAAGTCTATCATGGGATGGCGAGACAATAGGAGATACTGTTGTTATTGCTCCTGCTGATGAAACTGTTACTGAGATAGTTTTTGAAGCTATTGTTCACAATGATTCTGATAAAGGCGTAAATGTAAAAGTCGTTAGAGAAGAAGTTTCACTTGTTGAAAATTCAGTTAATTACTTCTGTTGGGGCGCTTGTTATCCTCCAACAATAGACTCTTCAGGTATGACTATGTTTCTTCCTGCAGGTGGTCAAAGTGGTGATGCAGATTTTTCTGGACATTATGAAATTCACGAAACTGTTGGCTTATCGGTAGTTAAATTTACTTATTATGATCTTGACAATCCAGATGATAACCTTGTTGTTGTTGTTAAGTTTGATACAAGACCTAGTGGTATTGATGAGTCTATACTAAGAAATATTAAGGTGTCGGATATTTATCCAAATCCTGCAGTTAATTATGTGGACTTAGATTATAATCTTCCTATAGAAGTTGAAACTGCTAGTGTTAAACTAGTTAATTTATTGGGCTCAGTTGTTAAGGAACAACAAATGGATAAAGCAAATGGCAAACTTAGAATGGATATAACAAATCTTAATGATGGTATCTATTTCTATTCAATATTTGTTAATGGCGAAGCATACAAAACTAAAAAGCTTATTGTAAAATAAGCATTGGTGAAAATTTAGATCGAATAATGATCTTTAATAAATCATAGAACCCGTGCTGATTTTTATCAGGGCGGGTTTTTTTATGCTATTATTGATTAAATTTGCTGATATAAATATTAAAATCCTACCCCCATGAAAAAAATACTACTTTCTATTTTAATTATGATTTCCTTTTTTGGCGTTGTAAACGCTCAGATCTACACATTGTCGGTCGACGGAGAGATCCTAGGAGATACAGTTATCATTTATGGTGATCCAGAATCACCAGGTATGCAGTTTGAAGCTGTGTTTACCAATAATGATGACGTTGGTGCAGATATTCAAGTTATCAGACATGTAATTTCTGAAATTGAAGAATCTTCAAACTATTTTAGATGGGTTGCAACATACAGTCCAACAACTAATATGTCGGGCGAGTCACTGTTTTTAGCACCTGGTGAATCTTCTCCTGACGATTCCTTTATTTCTTATTATTCTCCTGGAGGAATAGTTGGAAAAACTCTTATTGAATTCAAATTCCAAAATACAGGTGTTGAAAATAAGTTTATTAAGATCGTATTGCAATTTGATACAACAACTGATGATATAGGTGAGAATATACTAAACAATATGTCTGTATCCAATATTTATCCAAATCCGGCTTCAGATATGGTAAATTTAAATTTTGATTTTCCATTGGAAGTTAAGGAAGCTGAAGTTAAAATTATGAATGTGCTTGGTTCGGTTGTTTCCGAGCAAAATATAGACACAAAAAGTAACAAGGCTAGTATTGATATTTCTAACATTAATGATGGAATATACTTTTATTCAATTCTCATTAATGGAGAAATTTACAAAACTGAGAAGTTAATTGTAAAGTAAGATCATTGTCATAACAAAAAAAGGCCCATAATGCATTGCATTACGGGCCTTTTTTATGTGCTTGTTATTATAAGCTAAATGATTCTTTAACTTTGTCTACATAGTCAAGTTCTTCCCATTTGAAGAAATCCACCTTTTTAGTATAAATATCTACACCATTTCTATTTTCTTTGAATGTAGTATCATCTCCATTGTATCTAACTTCAATTTCTTCCGTAAATGGATCTCTACCAAAATGGCCGTAAGACGCAGTTCTTTCAAAAATGGGATTTTTAAGCCCAAAACGGGAAACAATAGCATAAGGTCTCATGTCAAAAATACCTTCAAGCTTACGAGCTATTTCACCATCACTTAATTTAACATTTGCTGAACCATAAGTATCCACAAAGAAACCAACAGGCTCTGCAACACCAATTGCATATGCAACCTGAACAAGAACTTTGTCTGCCACACCTGCAGCTACCATATTTTTTGCAATATGACGAGTTGCATAGGCTGCTGAACGGTCAACTTTTGATGAGTCTTTTCCTGAAAAAGCTCCACCACCATGAGCACCATGTCCACCATAAGTATCAACAATGATTTTTCTTCCTGTTAGTCCTGTATCGCCGTGAGGTCCACCTATTACAAATTTACCTGTAGGGTTAACAAGGATTCTCATATTGTTGCCAAAGAGTGCTTTTACTTTGTCGGAGTATTGATTTCTTACTCTTGGTATAAGTATATTTTCAACATCAGCTTTAATTGCTTTTTGCATATCTTCTTCAGTTGCAAAATCATCATGCTGAGTTGAAATAACGATTGTGTCAATTCTTAAAGCGTTACCGTTATCATCATATTCAAGAGTTACCTGTGATTTTGAATCAGGTCGTAGGTATAACATATCTTTACCTTCACGTCTGATTTTTGCCATTTCATAAAGTAAATCATGGGAGATTTCAGTAGTGTAAGGCATGTAGTTTTCCATTTCCTTGTTAGCAAAACCAAACATCATTCCCTGATCGCCTGCGCCTTGCTCTTCAGCAGATTGTCTGACTACACCTTGGTTAATGTCTGAACTTTGCTCATGCAAAGCACTTAGAACGGAACATGAGTCAGCATCAAATTGGTATTCTGCTTTTGTATAGCCAATACGTCTGATGACACCTCTGGCCACTTTCTGTAAATCCACATAAGCTGTGGTTTTTACTTCACCAGCAATCATTGCTAAACCAGTGGTTACTAGTGTTTCACATGCTACTTTTGAATTTGGGTCCTGACGTAACATTTCGTCAAGTACACCATCTGAAATTTGATCAGATACTTTATCAGGATGACCTTCTGATACAGATTCTGATGTAAAATAATAAGACATATCTTAAGTTTTAAGTTACTAATGTTGTAGGAAAGGTTGTGATTGCCGCGTAGGTTAAATTGCTTTAGCATTTTTTTTACGTGGTTGCAATCAATCAAATCTTTCCACTTCGTTTAGAACGAGCATGCAAATGTATAAAAAATATTAGGAATTGGAATCTTTATTGAAAAAAGAGGGAAAGTTGAGGGTTAAGAGGTTGTCAGGTTATGAAGTTGTCGAGTTATCAAGTTGTCGAGTTGTCGAGTTGTTGGGGTTAAAGAATTAGTTATTGGATAATAGTTGATTGACATACTTAGCACTATTCAGATAACACAGTTAATTGAACAGACCCCATCATTTTAGCATTTCATCATTGAATCATTCACTCATTGAATCATTGCCTCATTTAGTCAACCTTTGAAACACATCTTCCATCTTTGATTCATCCATTGAAAGTGAAAGTACATTGAATTTATTTTTCACTGCAAATTTAAAGATTGACTCTCGCAAGTCTTTTTCACCCACAGAAGAAAGATGCCATTGATTTTGTCCTAAGTTCTTAACTTTACTAATGCCGGGGATTTTTTCAAGAAGTTGCTTATTAACCGATTCCTTAAACTCAACTTTATACACTGAAGTCTTATTGTCTTTTCTACTAAGATTATTAGGTGTGTCATCTGCAACAATCTTACCATTGTCGATAATAATCACTCGATTACAAAGTGCTTCAACCTCTTGCATTATGTGTGTGGATAAGATTACTGTTTTTTCCTTACCAAGGTCAGTAATTATCTTTCTGATCTCAACCAGTTGATTTGGATCAAGTCCGGATGTGGGTTCATCAAGAATTAGTATTTCAGGATCATGAATCAGAGCTTGTGCTAATCCTACACGCTGACGGTAGCCTTTTGATAGTTCTCCAATCTTCTTCTTTCTTTCAAGTCCCAGCCCTGTTAATTCGATTATCTCATCTACTTTTAACTTCACCTTGGAATGTCCAGGATAGGTCTTTAAAACAAATGAAAGATATTCTTTCACATACATATCATGATACAACGGATTGTGTTCCGGGAGATAGCCAATACGTTTTCTTATCTCAAAAGGATTTTCTTGCACATCGTATCCATCAATAATTACTGATCCGGAAGAAGGAGGTACAAATGATGTGATTATTTTCATAAGTGTTGATTTGCCGGCTCCATTGGGGCCGAGTAATCCAATAACTTCACCTTTATTAATTGATAAACTAACATTGTCAAGAGCTTTTTGCTCCCCGTAATATTTGGTTATCCCTTCTATATCTACTGTGATCATCCTTATTGATTTTATGCAAAAATAATATAACGAAGATTATATCATGAAATTATCTTAAGCTTAGCAAAACGAAGTAATAGGTTTTTGTTTCCTACACTGTTAAAATGCACTGTTGCTTTCTTGTTTGGTCCGTTTCCTTCAAGAGATATTATTTTACCTGAACCAAATTTAACATGTTCCACATTCATGCCAATCTGCAATTCTTCGGAATTCGATGGTTCTGAACTCTGGGATGTTTTTTGAGCAACAGGCTTAAGATTCCTTTTTCTAAGTACTGGCTTTTCCTGATTGAATTTAGTACTTGAGGAACTATCTGATCTTGGTGCTGAGAAATGTGGAACTGGCTTGTCAATTAAATTGCTGTCGATCTCATCCAAAAACCTACTTGGTTCTGTGATAGTAAAATTTCCCCATCGATATCTTGTTTCAGCATGAGATAATGTTACAGTTTCCATTGCTCTTGTAATCGCCACATAAAATAGCCTACGCTCTTCTTCAAGTTCAGTTCTAGTTGTGATCGACTGTATGGATGGAAATAAATTCTCCTCAAGTCCCACAATAAAAACATGAGGAAACTCAAGGCCTTTGGATGCATGGATTGTCATCAAGGTAACTTTATCCTTATCTTCGTCATCATCATTATCAGCATCAGTAAGCAATGCAACATCAGCCATAAACTCATCAAGGGTTTTGATTATTGACAAATCGCCTTCGCTCTTTTCAATTGCTTTTTCAGTAAATTCTTTGATCCCGTTAAGTAGCTCCTCGATATTTTCAACACGGCTAATGGCCTCTGGTGTATCTTCATCTCTGAAAAACTTAAGGAGTCCGGTTGAGTTTGCAACATGATTGGCAACTTCAAATGCATCTTTTGTTTTGTTAAGAACAATAAAACTATTTATCATAGTGCTAAAGTTCTTTAACTTGGTTTGGATACCTGAGTTTACATTTAGGCCAAAATTATGAGGCTCATTAATAACCTGCCAAATATTTACATTGTGGCTATCAGCACATACTATTATCTTTTCCATGGTGGTTTTACCAATTCCCCTTGCAGGAACATTGATAACACGCTGTAGTGCATCTTCATCATTTTGATTAATGATTAATCGAAAGTATGAAAGGATATCTTTTATCTCTTTACGTGCATAAAATGACAAACCGCCATAAATCCTATAAGCTATATTCTTTTGTCGGAGTGCCTCTTCCAATGAACGTGACTGTGCATTTGTACGGTAAAGTATTGTAAACTTGTCGTTAGAAAGTTGGTTGTTCAATTTCATTTCAAAAATCTGATTGGCAACCAGATTACCTTCCTCATTGTCGCTTGCTGCTTTTATGTAACCTATGCTTTCACCACTAGTGTTATCTGTCCAAACAGTTTTCTTTATCTGATCTTTGTTGTACCCTATAATTTGATTAGCGGCCTCCACTATTGTTTTTGTTGAACGATAATTCTGCTCAAGCTTGAAAAGTTTAAAGTCGGGATAGTCACTCTTAAAATTCAGGATATTGCTAATGTTTGCACCACGGAATCCGTAAATACTCTGAGCATCATCACCAACAACACAAATTTGCTCAGTATTTGCAGCAAGTTTCTTTATAATCAAATATTGCGCATGGTTAGTATCCTGGTACTCATCAACAAGTATGTACTTGAATTTTTGCTGGTATTTGTAAAGTGCTTTCGGAAAACCTGAAAACAACAGGTATGTATTAAACAATAAGTCGTCGAAATCCATGGCATCAGCACGCTTTAACCTTGCTTGGTAGCGGGCATAAATTTCTTTTATATATGGTTTTCGAGCACTGTCATCCGCAGTCTGAATATCTGGATCGTTAGCATAATCCTCAACACCAATTAATGAAGATTTTGCCATTGAAATACGGCTTGCTACAAATGAAGGGGCATATTGCTTTGGATCGAGCTTCATGTCGGCTATAACAGTCTTAATTAGTCTTTTACTATCGCTACTGTCATAAATAGTATAGTTAGAAGGATAACCCAGGTGTTGTCCCTCGATCCTCAGTATTTTTGCAAATACGGAGTGAAATGTTCCCATCCACACGTTTCTTGCATCACCATCCCCAATTAGTTTTATAACCCTTTCTTTCATCTCTCGTGCAGCCTTATTTGTAAAGGTTAGTGCGAGGATGTTAAACGGATCAACACCTTTCGAGAGAAGATTAGCAATTCTATAGGTTAATACTCTGGTTTTGCCTGAACCAGCACCTGCAATTACCATTACGGCACCTTGAGTATGTACTACAGCTTCTAATTGTTCCTTGTTTAGTTTCTTTAAAAAATCGTCCACTTTATAATATATTATGCCTGCAAAATTAATTTTTTAGATAAAGAGAAGTGTGCTAAACAGTGAGTGTTTTCAACAAATAATTATTGTTATGATAAGTTATGATCTGTATCATGTTATTTAATCAAGCAGCAACACTAGTATTTTCTGATTTTAGTTTATTGGTTAGGTTTAGTTTTTAGTCTTTTATTAGCTATTTTTGGCCCTGCAAGATGAGGTTTTTTTCAAGAGATATAAATAAAACTATAGATACAAACAATATATTATTATTGATAATATTAGTTGCTGGAATTATTCTACGCTTCTGGAATTATAACAATATCCAATTTATGCACGATGAACTTAGTGCATTAAGCAGATTACAATTTGATAGTATTGGAGATGTTATTAAGTATGGTGTAATGCTAGGTGACACTCACCCTGCTGGTATTCAGGTCTTTCTTTATTATTGGTCATCTTTATTCGGAACAAGTGAGATGGCAGTTAAACTTCCTTTTATTGTTTCAGGTATTATCTCCATATGGGTTAGTTATAAAGTTGGGAAGCTCTGGTTTGATGAAACAACAGGTTTGTTAACTGCGGCCATGATTGCCTCTACTCAGTTTTTTGTTATGTATAGTCAGATAGCTCGACCTTATGTAAGTGGCCTAGTAATATCATTGTTAATGGTTTATTATTGGAGTCTTTATTTTTACAAGAAAAGAAAAATTCTGTATTTAGCCTTGTTCGTGTTGTTTGCAGCATTGTCAGCTTATAACCATCATTTTAGTTTATTATTTGCAGCAATTGTTGGTTTTAGTGGCCTTTTTCTATTAAAAGATAAGAGTAATACAATTGCTTATTTGACAGCAGGAGTTTTCATATTTATTCTCTATTTACCACATCTTGGCATATTTGTTAGCCAGCTGTCGCAAGGTGGAATAGGTGGTGAAGGAGGGTGGCTTGCCAAACCAAAGCCTACATTTATTTTTGAGTATGTTGATTATCTACTGCAATTCTCTATTTGGGGATGGCTCACGTTAATTGGTGTAGTCCTTTTCAATATTATTACTGGTAAAATTGTACGTTATGATAAAGGATTATCCAATAGGATGCTACTTCTTAGTAGGTTTTTGCTACCAATAATTATTGGTTATGGGTATTCCGTGCTAAGAAATCCTG
>CALCGQ010000026.1 GCA_937901015.1 uncultured Bacteroidota bacterium
AAGAGCTAGGGTATCTTCATTATAATACTCCATAATTCCCACAAAATTGAATTTTTCTAGATCTGCCCCTTCTAGAAATTTTGAGATACGGTTTATACTAATCTCACTTCTAGCATATTCAATTAATGTTTTCTGCATTTTGGATAAGATATTGAGTCCTTTGGATTCCTCATCAAGTTCTTCCCTTAATCGCTTTTGCAAATAGTAATAATTAGATATAACCCGTTGAACAGGATCACGCAGCCATGTAATATATTTTACATCATCGCGCAATTCAAGCAATGATAAGAGGTCTCTGTAATAGAAATGCCCGTGAATCACTTTAATATTACGAGGTAGTTTGGATTTAGTAAATACTATGTTTTCGATTTTAATACGTTTTGTAACAATATTAATATCAAATCTAATGGCATTTTCTTCGCCATAATGATCCTTTAACATATTCCTAGTTGATGTACCTGCGGTTTTTGGAATATGCAATGATACAAGTTCAATCTTGTTGCCAATTTTACTATTTCTACCAAACATGTTAGAACATTTTCTCGTATAAATTTATATCATCCATATTAAGATCTCTAATTTTAGATCTCATATTATCAGTAATATTATCATATTTTGTTGGAACTTCTGTGTTTTCATAATAATTTGTTCCCTTATTTTCCATCACTTGGGGTATATCTCCTGACCAACCAAGTAGTTCACCCAATTTCTTCACATCCAAATCAAAACGCTCCGTAATACCGATAAAAAAAATGTTTTCTGGAACTATACCCGACAGAAATTGTGTCATAGTATTTTGTTGGCCGGGTTTTGATGCAAATTCCATCAAAGTCATTTCTTTCCTTAGTTCTGACCTTTTTTTCCACGGCTTTAAGAGATTCATATTAACATTATAATAGTAATTAGAAATAACTCTGTCAACTGGATTACGAAGCCATACAACTATCTTAGCATTATATTTAAGATATAAATGCTCAATATGTTTAAAGTGATAATGACCATGAAGAACTTCCACATTATCCATATCTGCTAAGCTTTCATCAAATCTTCCATTTACCACATACATATCCTTATTATGAGGAATACCTATTTTTTCATTGTAGGCCCAACTTAGGATCTGATAAAAAGATCTACCTGCTGTTTTTGGTATATGTATGGATATTAGTTTAAGCACCGAATTTCTCTTTATAAATTATTTTTGCTCTCTTAAAAAGCTCGACATCGTTGTTATTGAGCTTTGCAATTTCCCGTCGCATCTGAATAGTAATATCTTCAGGCGATGTTAGTATATCTTTATATTGCTGATGCTTCACACTAGTATTGATATGCACTTCTTCTACTTTGTTTCTCCAGTTTAGCCTTTTTGCAAGAATATCGACTCCCCTTTCAAAATCTTCAAGAAATCCAAAGAAAAAAAGGTCTTCTAGCTCAATACCAGATAAATACCTTGACATTTTATTCTGAATACTATCATTGGCATAGTCCATAAGAGAATAATTACATTTACGTATCTGCTTGTGGTTTGGGTCTTCTCGTAGTCTCAGCATCAGGAAATAATAATTTGATATTACTCTATCTACTGGGTCTCTAAACCATGTTATTAATTTTGATTTATGAGTTGAGTGAATATCTTTAACATGCTTGTATAGAAGATGACCATGCAATACCTTAACGTTCTCTGGTATTCTATCTATCAATTCATTATCGTAATTCTTTTTGGGGAAATAATGGCGCCTTTTATATCTGGGATCGAGGGTATCACCATACTCATTTTTTAATATCTCAAAGAATGATCGGCCACCGGTTTTTGCAATATGTATTGAAATTAAATCAATCATTTTTTCGCCAATCTACACCAGAGAAACTCCCATCCTTCATGTAACCCATCTCCTGAGATATCTTTCCATGTAATTTCCAGTATAGTTTCTTATCAATAAACGACATTTCGCTTTTCCAAACTCCAGTTTTACCACTACGGAAGAATTTTTTATTAAAAGCCAATTTTTCTTCATCAGTATAGTTTGCGCGCGACTGACCACCAAAAAATGAACTACCATGTCTTTGGGATTCAAACGTAGGAATTTTACTAATATCTGGTTCTGGTAACTCAATTAAACCACGAAGAGATTCTACCACATCAAGTGGATTTTTTATTAATTCTTCAAAATATATGACCTTAGATGCAATTTTACGCCATGCCTTAACATTATTCGACCATCCACCAAAATGACTACCCTTTGGAGCCAATATTGAATGTTTTAGACTTTTTGAAAAATCAGATCCAGGTTCTACAATATCAACATTATGATGAGCTTGTGACACAAGGGCATCCCGACCTTCTCTAACCAAATATATGATAACAGGATTATCGTCACATAAATTCAATACTTCATCGGGCATTTCATGGGTTTTAATAATTGGTGATGAAGCTTGAAATATAAACTGGTTAAGCACTTTTTCTCGATGTGCTGGAAGGTTCCCCGCTAATTGCTTTTCCTGAAGTGATTTTATTTTCTTAAATGAATCATTATATTTCTCAATATTATTCCATGAGAAAATATTATATACATCGAGTAATATATTTCTAAGGTATGTATTTCCAGATCGTGGATAGGATGCCAATATTATTTTTGGTGCTTTTCGTTCCATACTCTACTAAATTGATCTCTTATATTTAAGAATTCACAATTATGCCAATATTTTTAGTTCCTTAACTTTAAGTGTATTTTTATAAAATAAGAAGATTTCCTCATGTCCGCCTATTTTTAAACACTCACCCTTATGCATTAGCATTACCTTTTGTGCATGGTCCTTTATCACATTCAAATTATGAGAAACCAGCACAATTGTTCTACCCTCCAATAGGTTTTTACGAAATGCATTTTCGGATTTAGCTCTAAACTTTTCATCACCAACACCTCCAAATATTTCATCAAGTAATAATATTTCAGGACTTGCATGAATGGCAACTGCAAAGCCAAGTCTGGCCTTCATTCCCCGTGAATAGTATTTTATTTTTGTGTCTACAAATTCTTCCAGCTCTGCAAAACGTATTATTTTATTGAACTTTCGCTTTATTTCACGAAAGGTAAGTCCCATAATTGAAGCATTAATTATGACATTTTCTCTGGCAGTTAGTTCTGCATTAAAACCTAAGCCCAAACTCAACTTCATAAAATGACCGTTAATTTGAGCTTTTCCACCTTTATCAGGTTTATAAACACCCGACATAAGACTAAGTAGTGTTGACTTACCGCTGCCATTGGCACCAACAATACCTACAAATTCACCTCTTTTTATATCAATACTAACATTTTTTACTGCTTCTATTTTATGCTTATTACCACCAGTAATCAAGTTCTTTATATCACGAAATGATTTTTGAGGCTTCGTATCACGAATCCAGAATGTCTTACTAACATTTTCCAGTTTAATAATAGTATCCTTATCTTTCATCCTAAAGTTTTTCTGCTGCTTTGTAAAAATACTTATTGTAAACTATTAGCCCTATTCCAAGCACAACCAATGCGTATGCAAGATCATATGCTGCAATATTCCAATCGGGCATTTCGCCCATCAGTAGGCCATTTCTGGTATTTATTATTATTCCCGCCAATGGATTAAGATACATTAATGCAGGAAATTGTTCAAAAATTATGGTTTTCGCATAGAATATTGGATTTATCCAAAACAAGCCCAATAAAAACATTTCCCAAAGTTTACCAATATCTCTAAAGAAGATGTTTATAGTTGACAATATGAGTATTAGTCCGAAAACAAGGATACAAACAATAAGAACCTGAATGGGAACAAATATTATAGTCCAGTTTACAGCTGTGCTAAAAAATAAACTTACAATCAAATAAACCAAAATGTTTATCCCAAAAATCAACAAGCTTGTTAATATTGAGGATGTATATAGATCTAGTGAGTTTAACTTTACATTTTCGATAAGGTATCTTTTGGTTTTAAGAACCGTAATACCTTTTTTTGTGGCTTCCATAAAGAACATCCATACGATCAACCCTGAAAAAATATGCAGACCATAATTGGGAAGCTTTTTCGTAAATATGGTTGAGAATACGAAGTAGTAGATTAGTAACCTTACCAAAGGTGTTACAACAGTCCAGAAGAACCCCAGAAGAGTGTCGGCATATCGTAGTTTAAAATCTGTTTTGGAAAGTATCCAGATTCTTTCATACTTATTATTATTGAAATTCCTTCCTCCTCCTTTTTTGCCAAATGTAACTCCCATATTCAATAAATTCGAACAAATATATGTAATTTAATAGCAAGGTTGAAGGTAATAATTATCTTTGATCACAAATAGTTAATAGTGGGTAGAGTCAAGAGAAATGTAGTGGATAAGTCATGGAGTCTAAATAACAATAGATTTTATGCACTAATTCTAATTTCCATAGTTACATTTCTTGCGTACTCAAACACTTTTAATGTTCCATTCCAGTTTGACGATCAAACCAACATCGTTAAGAATCAAAAAATTACTGATTACAAAACCTTTGGAGATATATCATACTGGTACAATGTAAATAACCGACCATTTTCATTTCTAACCATTGCAATAAACTATACCATTGGAGAATTAAACACCAAGTCATATCACATTTTTAATTATTTGGTACATGTATTAAACGGATTTCTTGTTTTTCTTCTTGCCAATACTTTACTAAAACTAAACTCAAGAGAATCAACCTCTTTAGCAAACAATAATTATTGGATAGCTTTGGCAGTAAGTTTAGTATTTGTATTGCATCCTATCCAAACCATGGGCGTTACATATATTATTCAAAGGATGAGCTCTTTAGCTACTTTGTTTTATATACTATCCATATACTTATATATAATAGGAAGATCAAAATCAATAGAGAATATTAAACATAGTTTGTTCTATTTACTCCTAGCAGGTACAAGTGGATTGTTGGCAATCCTATCCAAACAGAATGCCGCTACATTACCTATAATGATATTGGTAGTTGAAGTATTTTTTATAAGAGATAAAAATAATAAGCCATATACTAGGTATATACTTTCTGTTGCTGGTTTGATGGCCATCGGAATAATAGTTATTGTAGCAACAGGGTTATTGCCCAAGGAAAATGATGATATAACCCGACAAGATTATTTGATTACTCAGTTTAAAGTTTTATTGATTTATTTAAAACTATGGCTAGTCCCCATAGGGCAGAATATTGATCATGGTATTATTTTTTCAAAATCCATTGGAATAAGGGAAATATCAGGAATGTTAGTCTATGTAGGTTTAATAACAACAACTGTTCTAACTTATAAAAAGAATAAACTAATCTCGTTTGGAATTCTATGGTTCTTGGTCACAATGCTTATTGAATCGAGCTTAATTCCAATTCAGGATGCCATGGTTGAACATCGATTATATCTTCCTTCATTTGGATTATCATTGGTTCTGGTTATAACCATATTCTCATTCTTTAAGAACAAAAAAAGCAAGTATTTGAGGCCTGTATTGATTTCAATTCTGACCATTCTATTATTACTAACATATGCTCGTAACAAATCATGGCAAACATGGAAATCAATATGGCAAAACAGTATTGAACTGAATCCTGATAATGCGAGAGCTATTTCAAATCTTGGCTATAGCTTCAAAATGCAAAAGAATGATCGTGAAGCTATGAAGTACTATAACCTTGCCCTGAAAAAAGACAGCACACATTATCCAACTTACTTAAATAGAGGAATTGTTTTATTCGATAACCAAAATTATAAACAAGCAATTAGCGATTTCTCATTCTACTTAAACAAATATAAAGATAGAGGTCCCCCATATTTTTTTAGAGGGGTAAGCTACGGACACCTAGGCGATTATGATAAAGCTATCAATGATCTAACCATTGTGATTAATATTGACAGCACTTATGCACCGGCATATAAAAATAGAGGTGTTATATATGAGATGAAAGGAAAATATAATTCTGCTTTACATGATTTCAATAGATCATTGGAAATTGACCCTTCCAATAAAGTTTTATTGATAAACAGATCTAAAATATATTACCGTTTTGGGAAATATGAAGAGGCATTAATTGATGTTCAGGATGCGCAAATGCATGGTATTTCTGTTGATCCTAATTATATTTCAGATCTCAAAAGAATAATATTAAATAAAGAAAACAATAGAGGCTCTATAAATAGTACTGCAATAGGCAATTAACGACTAAACCAATCAATTTGAATATAGAAAATAAAGATTTACTTGTTATAATACCGGTGTTCAATGAATCTGCAAATATCAAGAAACTGATAATTGAACTTAATTCATGTTACCCTGAATTTGACATACTCGTAGTTAACGATTGTTCAACTGATAACTCGAGTGAGATAGCTGAATCTACTAAACTAGCAACTGTAGTCAATCTTCCGATTAATCTTGGAATTGGTGGTTGTGTACAAACTGGATTTAAATATGCCAAGAAACACAATTATAATTATGCTCTTCAATTTGATGGTGACGGACAACATCGGGTAAGTGAAATTGAAAAACTAATTAAACCTTTAAAAAAAGGTGAAGCGGATGTGGTTATTGGATCTAGGTTTAATGCAAAACACAATGGTTACACTACAGAAAAAACGCGAAGAATTGGAATCAAAATATTTGAATATCTCTCATTCCTACTTATAAAACAAAGGATAACAGATCACACCTCAGGTTTTAGAGCTTACAATAAGGCTACAATTAATTTTTTGGCAGAAAACTATCCTACCGATTTCCCTGAACCTGAAGTTGTTATTAATTTAGGTAAGAACAAATTTAAAATTACAGAGGTATTTACACAGATGATGGAAAGACAAGGTGGCGTTTCATCCATTCC